>JBOFDB010000471.1:0-6128 GCA_051646545.1 Sphingomonas sp. | reverse complement strand
AAATCAGCCGACAGATCATCCCTGGACGAGATTAAGCACCCGGCGTGAAAGCGCAGCCACGGGCCGACCCCGTCGCGCAACGAGGGGGAAAGCCACAGTGTAACGTCAAGGTCGAGCAAGGTCAGCGCCAGCGTCGCAGCGGCCACGCTCAGCGCTGGCGGCGGGTCGATGGCAAGGCCGATCGACTGGATACGGCCCGGATAGCTGGTCGCCGACAGAATGTGTCGAAAAGCGTGTTGGGCGTCCCGAGCGGGGTCGGCAAACCCGGCGTTGAGCTCGATCTGCGGCGCCATGATCAGCGTGCCTCCGGCGCAAGCGTGAAGAAATCGACGCGCGTGGCGGCGGTCTTGCGGGCGGCAAGCACCCGTTGTTCCTCCGCCTCGCGGGCCAAGGGCTCGATAATCGCCTGCGACAGCTCGTCATGATGGTCGGGTAATTGCAGCAATGCGTCGAGCCAGGCTGCGGCTTCGCTATGCGCCACATTGCTGCCCCGGACATAGCTGTGGCCCAAAGTGCCATCGGCGAGCCGCACCGAGCAGCGTGTGACGGTCATTTCGCCCAGATTGAACGCCGCACCGGTTCCGCCCGCGCGTCCCCGGACCATCACGAGCCCCGTCTCAGGGCCGCGCAGCCGCTCATAAGAGGGGGGCGGCCCATAAGCCGTGACCAGCCTTTGCAGCGAAGCCCCGTCAGCCTTGGCGAGCACGCTGACCCAATATTGGCGCCTCGCGACAAAGGCCGCGTCGGCGGACGAGATGGTCACAATCTGCCTCGCGGCCAGGGTATCGGTTCAATGCTGCTGCCCCTAACGCTGCCGCATGAACATTTTGTGGCAACCACCCAAAAAGTTGAACGTTCGTTCTGTCGCGATTCGTTCTGGCTTTGGTCGTGGCATTTGGCTGTGGATTTTTGCCCACAGTCGGAGAAATAGTAAAAAATTCCTGGTTTCGGCTCGGTGCCTTTCACCCTTGCGCCAAGGGCGTACCAAATCTGAAAACCCTTATAAACGAATGTATTGTTTGTATCCGACCGCGCTCGACAGCCCCTTTTTCTACGCTGGCAGGCGCATGCTGCGCCGCAAAATTGAAACAAAAACCCAACGCTGAGAGTCACAAAAGCCAGATAGCGCAGCGCCCGAATCAACCTCGGGGGACCTGTGATGATTACCAACACCGTGATTGCACGACGGCTGCTGTGTGCCACCGCGCTGTGCGCTGGCGTCGTCGCCATGCCTGCCCATGCCGCGACCGATCCCGCAACGGCGACCGACCCTGCACCCGCGACCAACCCTGCCGACGACCAGAAGCAGGACGCCAATGGCGGCCTGTCGGAAATCGTCGTCGTTGCGCAGAAGCGTGAGGAAAATCTTCAGAAGACGCCGATTTCCATCTCGGTGTTGAAAGCGGAAGATATTGGCAACCGCCACATTCAGTCGCTGCTCGACCTTCAGGACGGTTCGATCCCCAGCTTGCGCATTCTCCCGTTCTCGGGCCGGCCCTTCAGCCTGGTGCTCAACATCCGCGGCGTCGGCGTGCTCGGTGACAGCAACCAGCCGGCGCGCGATGGCGGCGTCGGCGTCTATGTCGACGGTGTCTATCTCGGCCGTCCGCAGGGCCTGAATTCGGCGCTTTACGACGTTGAGAGCATTGAAGTTCTCAAGGGCCCGCAAGGTACGCTGTTCGGGCGCAACACCGAAGGTGGCGCGCTCAATATCGTTACCAAGAAGCCGACCGGCAAGTTCGGCCTGTCGATCCTGGGCGGCGTTGGCAATTACGGCAGCTATGAAAGCGAACTTCACCTCAATCTGCCGGAAACCCACAATTTCTCGCTCAAGGTGGATGGGCTCATCACCACCCGCGGCGGCACTGTGCGCAACACCTATCCCGGCGCATCGAACTTCAACGCCTATGACCGTCGTGGCGCCCGTGCGCAGCTGCTGTGGAAGCCGCTGTCGAACCTCAGCGCGCTTTATGCCTATGATTATGTCAACGACGCGTCGACCGTCGGCTATACGCAGCGCGTCCAGGCGGGCACCGGGTTTGTGCCCGCCGTGGCGCTCCAGCCGACGCGCGCCGATGTCGTCGATTATGGCGTTCCGCTCCAGCCCAGCATCGGCAGCCAGAGCGGCCATTTGCTGACGGTGCAATGGCAGGCGCTGCCGCATCTGATGATCAAGTCGATCTCGTCCTATCGCGAGCTGGCGCAGAACCAGTTCGATGGCGGCGGTTTCAACAACGCTGCCTATGTCATCCAGGCCGCGCCCACCGGCATTGTCCAGCGCGACAACGTCGATGGCCGTTACAGCCTCGCCGCTTTCTATCAGTATCAGTACAGCCAGGAACTGCAGGCGATCGGCGAGATTGGTCGGGTCAAATATGTGGTGGGCGGCCTCGCTTATTACGAACATGTCCGCGACCAGGCGCAGGCGTTCAACGTCGGCTATCTCGATACCAACGGCAACTTCATCGTCCAGCTGCCTGGGCCGACCAACCTGATCAATAATCAGGTTATTCCGGGCACGACCACGCCGCTGCCGATCACCAATGCCGTGACGCCGCTCTACCCCTATGCCGGTGTCGACCGCGCCAGCATCGCGCGGACGCAAAGCTATGGCGTGTTTGGCCAGGCAACCTGGACCCCGGCCATATTCGACGATCGCCTGCATCTGACGGGCGGCATTCGTTGGACCTATGACCTGAAGAAGGGCACGCTGCTCATCACCAACAACTATCCGCCGCTCAACCGCGACACGACCTATCGCCCCATCGACTTCCGTGGATCATGGAAGCGCGTCGATCCGATGGTCAACATTGCGGTCGACGTGACGCATGACCTGCAGGTCTATGGTAAGTGGAGCACGGGCTATAAGTCGGGCGGCGCCAATTCGCGCTCGCTCAACTATCGTGCGTTCGATCCGGAATCGGTGTCGGTCTTCGAACTTGGGTTGAAGAGCGAGTTCCTCGATCACCATGTCCGCTTCAACATTGCGGGCTATACCGGTATCTACAAGAACCAGCAGGTCGACTTCAGCGTTCCTTATTATTGCTTCAGCTCGACGGGCACGGTCATTCCCTGCGTCGGCTCGGTGATTACCACGCGCACGACGACCAACACCTATAATACGCCGGTGCATGGCAAGATCAGCGGTGTTGAAACCGAACTGACCATCGCGCCGGTCCGTGGCCTGACGCTGTCTGGCCAATATACCTATGCCTATGTCCGGGTCGGTGCTGCGGTTGATCCTTACTGCGAAACCCAGGCGAGTGGCGCTTGCGTGATCGATTTGACGCCACGTGCGCAGCAGGGCGTCTTGACGCCGGTGCATTCGGCGTCGGGCCAGATCGATTACGAAATGCCGCTGGGTGATTTCACCTTTAACGGCCACATTGACGGCGCGTGGGACTCGGGTTCGTTCAACAGCAGCAACCCCAACGCGGTTGGCGTGTACAACCCGCGCAGCCAACCCGGCTTGATCATCAACAGCCGCGTTTCGCTGGGCGACATCAAATTCCCTGGCAGCGATGCCAAAATGACGGTGTCGTTCTGGGTCCGCAACCTGTTTGACGAGCAGCATCTGGTGTCGCGCAACTACAGCATCGGCACCGGCATTTCCGGCTATTTCAACGACCCGCGGACGTTTGGCGGGCAGGTTAGCGTCAAGTTCTGATCAATGGGGCAGGCCTGACCAGAGGGAGATATCGATGCGTTCCTTGCGATCCTTGATGCTTCCTCTGGCCGGCTTGCTGTTCCTGACGGCGGCTGACCGTGTTGCCATCCCGCAACCGGTGCAGCCCGCGCCGCATGTCAGGCTGTTGCCATTGCAAGGCGGCAATAATTTTCGTGACTTGGGCGGCTATCGCACGCGCGATGGCCGCTCGGTTCGCTGGGGCCTGTTGTTCCGCTCAGGCTCCATGCATTCTTTGACGGCGGCCGATTACACGTACCTGATGAGCCGGGGCATTCGCACCGTCTGCGATTTCCGCTCGGTCGAGGAACGGCGCAGCGAGCCTGCCGCATGGCCCAACGATAAAGCGCCGCAGATCCTGACCGATGATTACCCCATGGCGTCGTTGATGAGCGGAATCGGCCTGAAGCCGGGCCAGCCGGCGACGGCGGCCAACGTCAAAGCGATGATGACGGCCTCCTATCCGCGCATGCTGACACAGTTCAACGGCCAGTATCGCCGCATGTTTGGGGAATTGCTGGCCGGGCGCGTACCGCTGGCCTTCAACTGCTCGGCGGGCAAGGACCGCACGGGGATCGCTGCCGCGCTCGTCCTCACCGCGTTGGATGTGCCGCATAAAACGGTGGTCGAAGATTATTTGCTGACCAATCGTTATTTCGATCCGCAAAAGCTGGGGCGTGGCCAGAATGCCAGCGCCGGTGGTTTCGGCGCGCTGCCGCCGGATGTTCTGCATGCCTATATGGCGGCCGACCAAGACTATATCGAAGCGGCGCTCAAGGTTATCGAAGGCCATGCCGGCGGGGCTGCGGGTTATTTCCGTGACGAGCTGGGCCTAAGCCGCGCCGATTTGCTCCGCCTTCGTCGGATGTATACGGCCTAACTCTCGATCATGCCTGCCCGGCGGGCCAACCGCCCTGCGGCTGCTTGACCCGTTTTCACCGATTGAAACGCGCGTTAACGGCGCGCGTTGCTCACCACGAAACCCCGGCGCGCACATAGAGATACCGGCCATTAAACCCGAATGGCGAGTAGAAGGGGAAGCCCACCACGCCGCTGGGGGCGTTGAGCGAGCCCGGCTCGACCCGGGGATATTCGTCGGCAAGATTTTGCGCGCCAAGAGCCAGTTCCAGGCCCCGGCGGGCTTTGTATCGCGCCTCCAGATCAAAGATGGTGTGCCGCCCGGTATAGGCATCGCCCGCAACCGTTGTCCCCGGCTGGAGGACATTGCCGTAATAGGTTGCCCGTGCCGTTGCGCCCAGCGGCCCCTTTGACCAATCGATCGTCCCGGTCACCTTCACCCCCGGCGTGCCGTTGGTGATCGTGAGGATACGATTGCGGGCAAAGAGCGGCGGTGCCGGGTTGAGCGCCGATGTCGTCGTGGGCACATTGGTGATATCGATCTTGTTGATATTGCTGGCCAAAGTGAAATCAAAGGTTCCTGCAGTGTCGGTTCGCCAGCGATAATGCCCGACAATATCCAGCCCCTGGGTATGCGACGCGAGGCCGTTGATGAAAAACCGCGCCGCGCTAACATTATAGGGCGCCAGCAGGGCCGCGACTGCCGGGCTGAACGATGCGGAGATGTTTTCCGACAGCGCAATTTCGTTACGCAGTTTGATGTAATAACCATCGACGGTCAGGTCGAAATGGCCGAAGCGTACCACGCCGCCCGCAGAGAAGTTGGTTGACCGTTCGGGCTGCAACGGCTTGCCGCCAAGCGCCACGGCGGTGGGGTTCACGGAGGGGAAAGTGCCGGTGAGGACGACTTGCCCCCCGGTGATGACCGACGCAATCGACGTAAAATATTGCTGCTGAAGCGACGGCGCACGGAAGCCGTTCGATACCGTGCCACGCAACGCGAAATGCGGTGAGAAATCATAGCGGACGGATGCCTTCCCCGACACCACTTCGCCAAAGTCGGAATAGGTTTCGCCGCGACCGGCAAGCGCGATCAACAGCTTGTCGGTGACTTGCGCCTCGACATCGAGATAGAGGCTGCCTGCACGGCGGCTGCGCTTGATCGCGTTTAGCGGCGAAAAGCCGCCAAAGCCCTGCGCCCCGGGCGCCGCACCCGCCACCGCGCCGCTGGGCGGGTAATCATAAGACGCGCGCTCGCCCGCAATGATCTTATAGCCTTCACGCCGCCCTTCCAGGCCCCAGGCAACGTTCAGCGACCGGAACACGTCAAACTTCTTTGACACATTCAGATTGGCGACCCATTGGTCATAGATTAGCGCGCCATCGTCAAAGCTGTGCGGCGACGCGGCGCCATAGGCATAATTGGCCGAATTCTCCGTCCGAAAGGCGACCTTGTTGCGGCCATAGCTGCCGGTCAGGTCAACCGACCAGCCCGCCACGGTGCCCTTGATGCCCAGCGCCGAATTCACGTCATAGGAGCGAGAGTCGATGAGCGGCAGGAAACCGGCGGGATAGCCCGCCAGCT
>JBOFDB010000129.1:0-1203 GCA_051646545.1 Sphingomonas sp. | reverse complement strand
TAATCAGCGACGCGCAGCGCGATTATGCCGCCAGTGACGTGCGCTATCTGCACGCGTTGAAGGCGGTGTTCGACACGCGGCTCGGGCGTGAGGGACGGGCCGCCATGGCGCAGGCCTGTTTCGATTTCCTGCCGATGCGCGCGCGGCTCGATCTGGCCGGGTGGCCCGAAATCGATATCTTCGCGCATGGCTGAGCTGAGCGCCACCGATGTCTGATCAGGCCGATAGCGCGCGGCGGACGCTCCAGCGTTGGGCGAAGGCTGGCGGATCGCATGACCGGACCGTGCGGCTGTTGCAGCTGGCGCTGCCCGCGCTAACTGGCGCGCTGGCGGCGGTGATGTTATTTGCCCCCTTCAGCAATCGCGGCGAGCTATCGTTCCTGCTCGCCAAGAACGATATTGCGGTGACCCCGCAACGCCTGCGCGTCGATTCAGCCGTCTATCGCGGGCGCGACAATCGCGGGCGGCCGTTTGAAGTGTCAGCCGGAGAAGCCATTCAGCGCAGCGCCGCTGATCCTATCGTGCGGGTATCCAACATGGCGGCGCGGATAGATCTGGCGGACGGACCCGCTCGCATCTCTGCCGATGCGGCCGATTATGACCCCGCTTCTGACCGCATCCGCGTGCCGGGGCCGGTCTCGCTCACCACCAGTGACGGGTTCCGTTTGTCAGTCAGCAATGTCGATGTCGATTTGCGGCAACGGCGGATGTCCAGTGACAATCCCGTGACCGGTCGCTTGCCGATTGGCAGTTTCAGTGCCAACAGCATTCGCGCCAATATCGACACGCGGCAGGTTTCGCTGCGTGGCAATGTTCGAACCAGGTTGAACGCGCGCTGATGACTGCCTCTCCCAATTCCTCGCTCCGCCGCAGCGTTGCTGCCGGGGTCTGCGGTTTCGCCGTCACTGCAATGGCGTTGCTCGCCAATGGCGCAGGTCCGCCCGCCAGCGCGCAGAGCCTGCCCAATCACAACAGCAATGCACCGATTGATGTGGCGGCTGACAGCTTCGATGTCGCGTCGCGCGACGGGCGCGCGACCTACAGTGGCGGCGTGGTCGTCCGGCAGGACCGGCTGACGATGCGGGCTGCCAGGGTGTCAGTCGCCTTCACCACGGGCAGCGGCGTTGATATCAACCGCGTTGAGGCGACCGGCGGTGTCACTGTGAATGCTGATGATTTGAATGCGCGCGGCAATATCGCGCTT
>JBOFDB010000363.1:0-1380 GCA_051646545.1 Sphingomonas sp. | reverse complement strand
TGTCAGCGGCGATGCGCGCCAATTCCTCCACCACGCCCGACAGCTTCAGATGGCCATAGCCAATGAAGCCAAAGCCCGCGTCCTGCGCCGCCTTCGTCTGTGCAGTCGCGCGCCAGGCCGCGAGGCGGGCAGCAGTGGGCCGGTCGAGAAAAAAGGTGCGACCGAACACGCTCTCCACCCGCTCATCCACCTCTGCCTGCATCGCCGCGACGATCAGCCGCATCCGGCGGATGCGTGAGGAGATGCCTTCAATCGCCTCCACATTATCGCGGATCGGCTGTTCGCGCGGGATGTCCGACATCGCCCGGAGCATGGTCGTGAAAAAGCCCGGCAGTTCATCGTCGTCATCGCCGTCAGGCTGACGGGTCAGCGATACACTGCGGCGGCCCGGCTTCGGATCAATATAGACGAAACGGCGGTCCACCTCCCGCCGCGCCGGGCGCTGGCGCAGCGCCGCAATGGCCGGGCGGAACGGCGCGTTGGCGAGCACCGAACCATCGATCAGCACCGTGTCATCGGCGGTCCCGGCGGCATGCTGGCGCGGTAACTGGCGGGCGAGGAAGCTGGCGCGCTCCGGCCAGTCCTGCGCCCGCGCCGCCAGGGTGGCGTCAAGTTCACGCGCGGTGAACGGCGGAAACGCGCCGGGAAAGCTCGCCGTGGCGCGCGCCGCAAAGACGAGGCCTGGCACATCGTCGAGATCATGCCGCCCGCGCGCATTGTGGCGAAAGGCGAAGATCAGCCGGTGCTCGGTCTCCGCCACTTCCGCCGGGCTGTTGAGCCGCATCATCTCGATATGACCGGCATAATCGGTCACGGTCACCATCAGATCGACCGGTTGATCGGCGGGCACCAATATGGGCCCGCGCGGCCCCTGCCCCATAGCGGTCAGCGCATCCAGCAAGAGCCCCGACAGCACCTGCCCCCCGAACGGCGGCGCAAACCAGCGGGCACGGACGAATTGGGACACTTTGGCGCGGATTTCCGGCCGGGCGGAACGTTCGACGGTGGCTTCGATAGTGCCCTTCTTCAGCCGGGTGGCGCTCCACGCCAGCGGCACCGCCCAGAATTTGCTGAGCCGTGAGAGCGGCCGCGCATCAGGATCGAGCAGCACCTCGACATCGGCGCGGGTCAGCCACAGGTCAGTCAGCGGCTCCAGCGATTCGCCGCTGGCAATCGCCCGGGCCAGGAACACCCCGTTGATGCCGCCCGCACTCGCCCCGGCGACAATGTCTGCGAACACGCGCAGCCGGGTGTTCGAGGCAGCGGCAATGGCGTCCAGCAGCGCGCGATAAGCCTCGATGATGGCATCCCCCGCCGGCGCGCCATCATGCTGCGCCCGGCTGGCCCGCGCGAGGTGCCACACCTCCTTGGTCACGCCGT
>JBOFDB010000428.1:0-7135 GCA_051646545.1 Sphingomonas sp. | reverse complement strand
CATGCCCAGAATGCCGTTCAGCGGCGTGCGGATTTCATGGCTGGTCGTCGCCAGAAATTCGGTTTTGGCGGCCAGGGCCTTTTCAAGCGCGCTGTTGCTTGCGGCAAGGTCAATATTGGCCGCGCGCACTTCGTTGCGGCTCCGCCGCAGGGTGACGATGCCAAATCCCAACATGCCGAACACAATCAGCGCTGCGATCGCTGATCCCGCAAACAAGATCCGCTGGAATCGCGCGCGCGACCGTTCAAGCTCCAAGCTGCGCTGTGCTTCGGCCCGCCGCAGCTGCGCGATCTTCAAATCCTGATTCGCGTAATCGAACTTCGCCGCCATCAGCGACGTATTGGTCGATGCGGCGAGCTGCGTTGCCTGGTCATCCAGCCGTTTGAGCGCCATCAGATGCGCAAGCGCGAGCTTCTGGTCTCCGGCACGCTGATAGATCTTGAAGGCGGTTTCATGGCTTTCGCGGAAGCTGAGGCGCGTCTGGGTAAGATCGAGCCCCGCAAAGACGCGGCCAATCAGGCTGCGCGCCTCGCCGATGCGCCCCTCTTCAAAAGCGGCGAGCGCGGCGACGTTCCAGAACTGCTCCTCCGCCGACGGATCGCCCGATGCGCGCGCCAGCTGAATGCCGCGCCGGATCGAGGCATCGGCGTCACTAACCTGCCCCGCCCCCAATTGCGCCCGCGCCAGATTGCGCAACACCTGCGCCTCAAGACTGGGCGACTTCAGCGACCGGGCAATGAGGAGGGCTTGTTTGAATTGTTCAATGGCGCCTTCGTATTTTGCTGCCTCTTTCTGAACATTGCCGCGATTATTATATATCGCCACAAGCATTTTAGGATCGGATGCAACATCGTCCAATGCCTGCTTGTAATATTTTTCGGCATTGTCATAATCTTTTGCTTCTTTGTATAGCGAGGCAATGGAAAGTAGTGCAATCGATCGATTGCGTCGGTCATTCACTGTTTGAAATACGCGATATGCGCGCTGATAATCATCCAGAGCTTGCGCAACGTCTGGCTTTGATGTCGAAATCCAGCCCTTTGATAAAAGGATATTGCCGAGGAGAGGGGTTATTTTACGATAGCTAATGGCTTTTTGAAGAGCCCTGCTGATATATGGCGCCGCCATATCGATTTTATTTTGGCGTATATATGCTTCGCCCTCAAGCCATTCTGCAGTCGCGATTGCGATTACGCGATTGGACAAAGTGGGCGCCGTTTTGCTGAATTCTTCGGCAGCACGTCCGATCGCCTCTGCCTGCGCGGGTGATGATAACATTGCGTCTTTTGCCTGCGCGACCATTGCGTCGAACTTGCGATCGTCGGCAGTGCCGCCGACCGATGCGACGACGGGAGCGGCGGACGTCCCAGAGGCAGGAACGTTGACCAGCGCCAGAAAAAGCAAACCAAAGGCAGACGACAATTTCATTCCGGCACCATCGCCGATTTATCTTAAGCGCGCGCTAACGCCGCTACGCCCGGTCAGGCGCGTTTCCAGAAGCTGGCCGGGCCATTGAAAGAGGCCTTGGGGCTGGCGGTGGCAGCAAGGTAACGCTGCTCGTCCAGATATTGCACCAGCGCGTCGAGCGAGATGGGGCGGCTGATCAGATAGCCCTGTACCATGTCGCAACCCATGACGGTGAGCAGCGCCAGCGCCGCCTGGGTTTCAACCCCTTCGGCGGTCACTTCCATGTCGAGCGCATGGGCAAGGTCAATCGTTGACCGCACGATCAACGGGTCGCGATTGCTGCTTGTCAGTTGAACGACGAACAGCTTGTCGATCTTGAGTTCGGTAGCGGGCAGCTGCTTCAGATAGGCGAGCGACGACAGGCCGGCACCATAATCGTCGATGGCGATCGGGATATTCATCTCCGCGAACACCTGAAGATGATTGATCGCGGTCTGCGGATCGCGGATGACCGACGTTTCGGTAATCTCGAACCCGATCTTGGCACCGCCATCGCGCACCAATTGGCAGGCATGCGCCACAAATACCGTATCGGCGAGCAACTGGCCCGATATGTTGACGAATACCGTCAAATCATGGCCGCATTGCGAGAGGTGCTTCTGGTTGGCGATGACCTGTTCAAGCGTCCACAAGGTCAGCTTGCCGATTACGCGGCCGTCTTCCGCAGCGGGAATGAAATCGCCGGGCAAGATAAGCCCGCGCGTTGGATGCTGCCAGCGCACCAAGGCTTCCACCCCGGTCACTTCCTGACGACGCAGATGGACCTTGGGCTGATATTGCAGGAACATCTCGCCACGCTCAATCGCTGCGTCGAGCTCCTGGATCAACATGGCATGATCAATGGCGGGACCAGCGTGGCAAAGATCAGTGACGACAACGCGCCGTTCCGCGCGCGCGACGCTCAACGCCCGCTCGGCTGCCTCGACCAGGACCAGGTCATCGGCCCCCAAGGCAGGCGCGATCGCTGCGGCGATCGCGACATCGACCATATGCTGTTCGCCGTCGAGATTGAAAAGCTGATCAAAGGCGTGGCGCAGATCGTTGACGATGGCTTCGGCGGCCGCAAGCCCGTCGACATCGCCTTGCAGGTCAATGGCCTGACGGCCGGTAATGCCGATTTGCAGCTGTGTGCAATGGGCTGAGGCGCGTTCGGCGACGTCGAGCACCAGGCGGTCGGCGCGCGGCACGCCCAGGTGGCGACGCAGCAGCGCAAAATTCTGGATTTCGATGGTACACAGCATTTGCCACCGCGTGGCGGGGCCAATCGCCTGGCCCGTATCGGCGGGTGCCTCTTCAAACAGGGTGAATTGCGGCGAGTGCGCCTTGGCGGTGCGATGGGTTGGCGCACGGGACATCGCCGCGGCCACGGCGCGCGCCGCTCGGGGGCCGGATGGCCCGGCTGTCGATTGCTGTGATCGCGCCATTGCTCGGTAGGGCATAAGCGGCAGGTTTGAAGGAACGGTTAAGCGGCGCTTTCGGGTGCAGGGCTTTTACTGAAACATTTGTATCATGCTTAAAAATGCTTTAACCATGTTAGGCAACCCAATCGGTTGCAATCATGGGAGAAAGTAATGTTCAGCTTCATCCTTTCGCTGGGTTACAGCGAAGACATCAAGCCCTGGTAAATTCCAGCCGCGGTCCGGCCGCTGGTGTAATCTGCTGAAAAATCAGAGGATTACGCAGCGGCTGGACCCACTTTCCAGTGCCAGATAACATCGTTACGGTACCGTGTCTCATTCCGACACAAATCAGCGTTAACTAATTGTTAACTAATTATTGCTGATTCGTTCCGGGCTGCATTCGGCCTCTTGAAATCGCGAAATCGGGCGACCTTCCCTCCACCCGACTCCAAATTTTAGAAACAGCGCCGCGCGCTTCGGCGATGGATCAGGCTGGCTGGGCTTCGCGCGATCGGCTGGCGGGGCCTGCTACACTCGCGCCAGTTGCCGGATTGGAAAATTCCAGCCCGTCATCGACCGACCCGAATTTGAGCGCCATCATGTCCTTGGCGTAATTATGGTTGATCCGCCACGGCATGCGGCTGCCCTGTTTGGGGAATTGATCGACCGAGCGGGCGATATAGCCCGACGACAGGCCGAAAAAGGCGCCCGGCACCGCCTCGACATCCGCCGGCACGCGCGGCGTCACCTGGCGCATGCCCCGCTGCGTCATCGTGTTGAGCAGGCGCGTGACATAATGGCAGGTCAAATCCGCCTTCAGCGTCCATGACGCATTGGCATAGCCCACCGTCCAGGCGAGATTGGGCACGTCGCTGAACATCATCCCCTTGTAAAACAGGGATTTTGAGAGATCGACCGGCACGCCGTCCATCGCCAGCGTCATGCCACTCAACAGCTGCATCTCAAGGCCGGTCGCAGTCACGACGATATCGGCGTCAAGGTGCCGCCCGGACTTCAACTGGATGCCCGACGCATCGAACCGCTCGATATGGTCGGTCACCACCTCAGCCTTGTCCTGGCCGATCGCCTCGAACAGATCGGCATCGGGAACGAGGCACAGCCGCTGGTCCCAGGGGTTGTAGCGCGGGGTGAAATGCGTCGCGATATCGTAATCGGCGGGCAGCAATTCCTGCACCATGCCGATCAGCCGCTCCTTGGTCTTGTCGGGATTGTTGCGGGCGATGCGATAGAATAGCTGTTGAAAGCCGACATTCTTCATCCGCGTGATGGCATAGGCCAGCTTGGCGGGCAGCACGCGGCGCATGCCGTTGGCAAGAGCGTCCCTGGCGGGACGAGACACGCAATAGGTAGGGGAACGCTGCAGCATCGTCACATGCGCGGCCTTGTCGGTCATTGCCGGGACGAGCGTTACAGCCGTCGCACCGCTGCCGATCACGACGACGCGCTTGCCGGTATAATCGAGCTCTTCGGGCCAGAATTGGGGGTGGACGATTTGACCGGCGAAGGATTCCTCACCTTCGAAATGCGGGCGATGGCCTTGCGCGTAATTATAATAGCCCGAGCACATGAACAGGAAATTGCAGCGATAGTCGACCGCGCCCGTGGCGGTCTCGACGGTGACGGTCCAGCTCGCGTCGGCGCTGGACCAGCGCGCCGCCTTCACCTTGTGGTTGAAGCGAATATGCGGGCGGATGCCGTATTTATCGGCGACCATGTTGACATATTCCCGGATCGACGGCCCGTCGGCGATCGACTTTTCGTGGATCCAGGGTTCAAATGCATAACCCAGCGTATGCATGTCGGAGTCCGAGCGGACACCGGGATAGCGAAACAAATCCCATGTCCCGCCAATCGCGTCGCGCGCCTCAAGGATCATGTAGCTGCGGTCAGGGCATTTGGCTTGCAGGTGATAACCCGCCCCGATGCCCGACAATCCTGCGCCCACGACGATGACGTCGACATGCTCCATATCCGCATCCTCCTGCATACCGCATATTCGATTTTACCGGGGCAGGCAAATCCGCGGCAAGCAGCGGGGCGCCGCGCCTAGCCCTTTTGCTGCAACCGAGAGGCGTGGAGCAGCGGCTCGGTATAGCCGTTGGGCTGGGCAGCGCCCTCAAATACCAAGGCGCGGGCGGCTTGATAGGCGGTGCTGCGGGCATGGCCCGCCATTGGCTGGTAGAGCGGATCGCCCGCATTTTGCGCGTCGACCTTGGCCGCCATGCGCTGGAATGCCGCATCGACCTCGTCCGCCGTGCACACGCCGTGAAGCAGCCAATTGGCGATATGCTGCGAGCTGATGCGCAGCGTCGCGCGATCCTCCATCAGGCCGATATCGTTGATGTCGGGCACTTTGGAACAACCAATGCCCTGGTCGATCCAGCGGACGACATAGCCGAGGATACCCTGCGCATTATTGTCGAGCTCGCGGGTTACTTCCTCGCGCGTCCAGTTGCGACCCGCGGCAAAGGGCACGGTGAGCAGGTCGCCCAGCCCCGGCACCGCTTCGCCCGCAATCTCGCGCTGGCGCGCGAAGACATCGACCTGGTGATAATGCATCGCGTGCAGCGTCGCGGCGGTCGGGCTCGGCACCCAGGCGGTGTTGGCGCCCGCCATCGGGTGGCCGATCTTCTGCGCCATCATGTCGGCCATGCGATCGGGCGCGGCCCACATGCCCTTGCCGATCTGCGCCTTGCCCGACAGGCCGTGGGCAAGGCCGATGCGGACGTTGCGATCCTCATAGGCTTTGATCCAGGCGGCGTTCTTGATCTCCGCCTTGGGAATGAAGGCGCCGCCGTGCATCGCGGTGTGGATTTCATCGCCGGTGCGGTCGAGAAAGCCGGTATTGATGAAGACGATGCGGTCCTTCACCGCATGGATGCACGCGGCAAGATTGGCCGAGGTGCGCCGCTCCTCGTCCATCACGCCGACCTTGATGGTGTGGCGCGCCAGACCGAGCAGATCCTCAACCGCGTCGAACAGCCGGTTGGTGAAGGCGCACTCATCGGGCCCGTGCATCTTGGGCTTGACGATATAGACGCTGCCCGCGCGGCTGTTGCGGAACTTGCCAAGCCCGTTGAGGTCGTAAAGCGCGATCGTCGATGTGATGATCGCGTCGAGAATGCCCTCGGGCGTGTCCCCGCCGCTCGGCAAGCGGATGGCGGGCGTGGACATCAGATGGCCCACATTGCGGACGAAAAGCAGCGAGCGGCCGGGGAGCGTGATCGTGCTGCCATCAGCCGCGGTGTAGCTGCGGTCCGGATTGAGTTTACGCGTAAGCTGCCTGCCGCCCTTATCGAACGTCTCCTCCAGGTCGCCACGCATCAGGCCGAGCCAATTGGCATAGGCGGCGACCTTGTCCTCGGCGTCGACCGCCGCGACTGAGTCCTCAAGGTCGCAGATCGTGGTCAGCGCGGATTCGAGGATGACGTCGGACAAGCCATCGGGATCGCTCGCGCCGATGGCATTGGGCTGGAATTGCAGCTCGACATGCAGGCCATGGTGGCGGAACAGCTTGGCCCCCTCCCCGCGCGCAACCAGCCCCTTATCCTCGCGCCAATCAGGAATCGCCTCATCCAGAAACGCTTTTGCGCGCGCGACCACGGCGGCCCCGCGCTCCACATCATAGCCGCCGGGCCGTGCGGGCGGCGCATCGAGCGCATCGGTGCCATACAAAGCATCATATAAGCTGCCCCAGCGCGCATTGGCGGCATTGAGCAGGAAGCGCGCGTTGAGGATCGGCACGACGAGTTGCGGCCCCGCCATCGTCGCGATTTCGGCATCGACATGCTCGGTGCCGATGGTGAACGGCGCGGGTTCCGGCACGAGATAGCCAATCTCGCGCAGATACGCCTCGTCGACCGGCTGCCCCGCCTTGTAACGCGCGTCGATCGCCGCCTGCAGTTCATCGCGCCGGGCCAGCAGCGCGGCGTTCTCTGGCGCGAACCGCGCGAAAATGTCGGCCACGCCGGCCCACCACGCCGCCGCTGCGATGCCCAGCCCTGGCAGCACGCGCTCCTCAATGAACGCGGCTAGCTCCTCGGCAACGGTCAGGCCGGCGCGATCGACAGTGATGGGCATGAGTCCTCCAGATTGGGCAAGATAGTGTCGGCCTGGGGAGGCGGTCGAGCGCTTACGAACTCCTGCCCCGCCTATCAACCCCGTTCGGCGTCGAGCGCGGCGGCGGCATCCTCTATGCGACCGAGCATCGCGAGAAAATCGGCCTTCTCCCGCGCCGAAAAGCTGGC
>JBOFDB010000539.1:0-2043 GCA_051646545.1 Sphingomonas sp. | reverse complement strand
TCGAGGGACTGGAGGTCTCGCAGAGTCCGGCCTAGCGTGCCTCGACGTCGCTCGACACGAACGGATAAGGGGAGCGGGTCAGATTGACGGCTCGCTGCTTTAGCCGCAGGGCTGGCGTCGCGCGACCCGGGCCGGTAACGGCAAGGCGATGATGACGCTGCCCGATCCGCCCCCGTCGCCGCTACGCCTGCGTTTCGATGCCGCAGCGCTGGCGGCGAACTGGCGCGACCTCGCCCGGATGAGTGGCAGTGCCGCATGCGGCGCGGCGGTGAAGGCCAATGGCTATGGCTTGGGCGCGGTGCGCGTGGCGACGGTGCTGGCCGAAGCGGGATGCCGCGATTTCTTCGTCGCGACCTGGGCGCAGGCACTGGCGCTGGCAGCGATCGGCCTGCCGACGACTGTCCTTCACGGCGTGTTTGAGGACGATATGCCGACCGCGCTTGCCCTGGCGCAGGCGGGGCTCGCCCGCCCGGTATTGAACAGCGCGGACCAGATTGCCCGCTGGCGTGGCGCGGGCGGTGGCCGCTGCGACGTGATGGTTGATACCGGCATCAACCGGCTCGGCATTGGCGTGGACGAAGCGGCGACGCTCTGCGAGGGCCTGGTGATCGACACGTTGATGAGCCACCTTGCCTGCGCGGATGAAGATGTCGCGATGAACGGGCGTCAACGCGATCGGCTGGCGACGCTGAGGGGCGTTGTCCCGGCGCAGCGGCTGAGCCTCGCCAACTCGGCGGGCATCGGGCTGGGCCAGGATTATGCGTTTGACCTGACACGCCCCGGCCTTGCGCTTTACGGCGGCGTTCCCCGGCCCGAGCTGGCGGCGATGCGCCAGGTGGTGGCACCCGAAGCGCGGATCATCCAGCGCCGAACCCTGAAGGCGGGCGACACGATTGGCTATGGCGCGACCTATCGTGCGGTGGTCGATACCGAGGTCGCCATCCTCCATCTGGGCTATGCCGATGGCTATTATCGGGGCTTTTCCAACGCTGGCGGGGCTAAAGCGGGGGATGTGCCGCTGCCGGTCATTGGCCGCGTATCGATGGACCTGACTGCCGTCGACGTGTCGCGCATGCCCGATATGGCACCCGGCGACTGGCTGACCTTCGATTTCAACTTACCGCGCGCCGCCGCCGCCAGTGGCATGTCGCAATATGAATTGCTGACGGGGTTGGGGCACATCGTCACCAGCTGAACGCCTGGCCAATGCCGTGCGGGATCAGGGCGCTGCCCAGGGATTATGGGGATCGCGCCGGATCCAGCGGGTGGCGATCCATTTTTCACCGCGCGTCACCGGCAATCCGGCGTGCCATGCGAGCGGGTCGGGGGCGCCGCTCTGCAACAGGTTGGTGAATTCGATCGCGTCGCCGGCCTGGGGCGCGAAGCGCAGGTTGAGCTTGGGGAATTCGGTCTCGCCACCGGCAAAACCGCTGTTCAGATAGATGATGAACGTCTTGACGCGCTGATTGTCGACGCCAGGCAGCGCGTCCGAATGAAGCCGATATTGCTGACCCGGCCGATAGCGCAGCACCGCCAGCGGCTCACCCGCATCATAGGCCGTGGCGCTGGCGCTGGCGATGCGGCGATTGATCGCGGCGATGACCAGATCTTCCTGCG
Organism: Sphingomonas sp.; assembly: GCA_051646545.1. Lineage (GTDB taxonomy): Bacteria > Pseudomonadota > Alphaproteobacteria > Sphingomonadales > Sphingomonadaceae > Sphingomonas. The sequence continues at coordinate 426 of JBOFDB010000539.1, read as the reverse complement.
CGGGCCCGATCAGGGCATTGTCGGACGTGCGCACAGGGTGGGCGATGGTGCGTCCGCTCGCATCCACCACCACCGCCGGTGCCAGCCAGGGGGCAGCCGTCGTGGCGATGTGGCGGCATTCCGCCGGCGTGCAAAAGCCGCGATAGTGACGCACCTCGGGACGATCCGATCGCGCGATACCGTTAATGGCGCGGGTGGGGCGCCCGTGATCGTCGATAATCATTGCCGACACCAGATCGAGCTGCGCCTTGGCGATATGATCGTTGCGTGCTGCCTGGCGAAGCAGATCGAGTGCACCCCGCCAATCAGCCGCACCGCCCGATCCGTTCGCGGTCAGTGCAATTTCCATCAGCGCCGCGTCGACATGGCCGATCGATACGGCGTGTCGCAGATGGTGTCGCGCAGCAATCAGGTCACGCGGTTTGG
>JBOFDB010000142.1:0-9013 GCA_051646545.1 Sphingomonas sp. | reverse complement strand
CGCGCAGCTGATCGCCCCCTATGTCGATGAAGAAGTGGCGTTCGCGGTAAAATATCACCAGGCGCTGCGCTATTATGCGGATGAAAGCGTCGGCTATGCCTATCCCGAAAGCTATCACCGCTTTTTCGGCCCCGATTATCAGCCAGAGGACTATATCCGCCGCGACGCCGATTATGCCCGCAACCACCGCTGGTACATGTCGGCGCGGATCGTGACGCTGAATGATCTCTATTTCTTCGAAGAAAGCGAGGAGCAGCCGAGCGCGGAAATCTTCACCGACATTATCGGTCGCCACTTTCGCCAGCCCGAGGAGGGGCTGGGCTTCGATGGGTCGCCATCGGCGCATATGTGGCGCGCCATGATCTGGCCGAACAATTTTCTGTAGATGCCATGGGGCGCCCTCCCCCTCCCCACGCCTTCGGCGCGGGTCCCCTCCCTCTCCCGACGGGAGAGGGAGGGAGCGCCATCAGGCGCGGAAGGGTGAGGGCGACATGCCGAGCGGAGCAGTCTTTTCGATGACCAATCTCTATCCCGTGCCGCCCGAATGGTCCGCCAATGCCCGGGTCGATGCCGCGGGCTATGAGAAGCTTTACGGTCGCAGCCTGGCCGACCCCGGCAGCTTCTGGCTGGAACAGGCGCGGCGGCTCGATTGGATCAAGCGCCCTGAAATCGCTGGCGACTGGTCCTTCGCCGAGAAGGATTTCCACATCCGCTGGTTCGCCGACGGCAAATTAAACGTCAGCGCCAATTGCCTCGATCGGCATCTGGCCAAGCGCGGCGAGGACACAGCCTTGATCTGGGAGCCGGATGACCCAAAGGCCGCCCCGCGCCGCTTCACCTATCGTCAGCTCCATGCCGAGGTTTGCCGCTTCGCGAATGTGCTGAAGGACCAAGGCGTGCAGCGCGGCGACCGGGTGACCGTCTACATGCCGATGATCCCCGAAGCCGCCTTCGCGGTGCTGGCCTGCGCGCGGATCGGCGCGATTCATTCGGTGGTGTTTGGCGGCTTTTCGGCCGAGGCGCTGGCGGGCCGGATCAGCGACTGCGACTCCGCCATTGTCGTGACCGCCGACGAAGGGCGACGCGGCGGCAAAACCATCCCGCTAAAAGCCGCTGTCGATGCCGCCGCGCATCACGCGCCCAGCCTGGCCAAGGTCATCGTCGTCAAGGCAACTGGAGCCGACGTGCCGATGCAGCCCGGCCGCGACATCTGGTATCATGACGCGGCTGGCGCAGTCTCCGCTGACTGCCCGCCCGAACCGATGGGCGCCGAAGACCCGCTGTTCATCCTCTATACGTCGGGCAGCACCGGCAAGCCCAAGGGCGTGCTCCACACCAGCGGCGGCTATCTGCTCTGGGCAAGCCTGACGCACGAGCTGTGCTTTGATTATCGGCCCGGCAATGTCTGGTGGTGCGCCGCCGATATCGGCTGGGTGACCGGGCACAGCTATATCCTCTATGGCCCGCTCGCCAATGGTGCGACGACGCTGATGTATGAAGGATTGCCCAATTGGCCCGACGCCAGCCGCATCTGGCAGGTCGTCGACCGCCATCAGGTCCACACCATCTTCACCGCGCCGACCGCTCTCCGCGCGCTGATGAAAGATGGCGATGCGTTCGTGAAGGCAACGAGCCGGTCAAGCCTCAAGCTGCTCGGCACCGTCGGCGAGCCGATCAATCCCGAAGCGTGGCGCTGGTATCATGATGTCGTCGGCGAGGGCCGCTGCCCGATTATCGACACCTGGTGGCAGACCGAAACGGGCGGCGCGATGATCGCGCCCTTGCCCGGCGCGACCGACCTGAAACCCGGCAGCGCGACACGACCGCTGCCAGGGGTCGACCCGCAGATCGTCGATGGCGCAGGACAAGTGCTGAGTGGCGCCGCCGAGGGCAATCTCGTCATCGCGAGGAGCTGGCCGGGGCAGATGCGCACCGTCTGGGGCGATCACGATCGCTTCTTCCAGACCTATTTCACCACCTACAAGGGCAAATATTTCACCGGCGATGGTGCCCGGCGCGATGCCGATGGCGATTACTGGATCACCGGCCGCGTCGATGACGTGATCAACGTCAGCGGCCACCGCATGGGCACCGCCGAGGTTGAAAGCGCACTGGTGCTCCACCCCAAGGTTGCCGAAGCGGCGGTCGTCGGCATGCCCCACGACATCAAGGGCCAAGGCATCTACGCCTATGTGACGCTCAACGCCGGCGAAGCGCCGTCCGACGATCTCCGCGCCGAGCTGCGGCAATGGGTCCGCACCGAAATCGGCCCGATTGCTACGCCCGACGTGCTGCAATTCGCGCCCGGCCTGCCCAAGACGCGCAGCGGCAAGATCATGCGCCGCATCCTGCGCAAGATTGCCGAGGGCGACGTGTCGGCGCTGGGCGACACCTCGACATTGGCCGATCCGGCGGTGGTGGATGATCTGGTGGCGAACCGCCTGTCAACCTAGTCATGCAGCCCTGAAATTTAGTAAGGCATCCATTACATCACGGCTTGCGTCGATATCGTGTCGCCGCTATAGCACGCCATCACACTTGGAAGCGTTTATGCGAGAGGAGACATTGATGCGTTCGACGAGGTTCGTGTTGCTGGCGGGTGGGGTGGCCGCGCTGGCGCTGACGGCTCCCGCCTTTACCAAAACGGCGGCTGCTTCAAAGGACGCCGCCACCGCCACCGCCAAGCCGCGTTACGGCAGCTTTGGCGTCGACCTGACCGCGCAGGACAAGACGGTGAAGCCAGGCGACGATTTCTGGACCTATATGAACGGCAATTGGGCCAAGCGCACCGCCATCCCGGCGGACAAGGGCTCGGTTGGCTATGGCAATGTCTTGACCGATGAAGCGGAAATCAATGTCCGAAAGCTGCTCGACGACATGGCCGCCAATCCCGGCGCCTATGGGGCGACGGGCAAGCAGGTCGGCGATTTCTATGCAAGCTGGCTGGATGAGGCGGGCATTGAGGCCAAGGGCACCGCGCCGCTGAAACCCTATCTCGATCGCATTGCGGCGGTCAGCAATCTCAGCGATCTGCAAGTGCTGTTTGCCTCGACCGGCTATTCAAGCCCGGTCGGCCTTGGCATTTCACCGTCGCTTGCCGATCCCACGCGCTATACGGCAGCAACCGGCCAGGGTGGCCTGGGCATGGCGCGCGACAATTATCTGCTGGCGGGCGAGAAATACGATAATTATCGCAAGGCCTATCGCGCCTATATCCAAAAGATGCTCGAACTGGGCGGCGTCGCCGATGCCGGCGCCAAGGCCGACGCCATTTTCGCGCTGGAAACGGCGATGGCCAAGGAACAATGGTCGCCCGAGCAGAGCCGCGACATCGCCAAGCTCAACGATCCCGAAACGCTGGAGGGGTTGAAGGCGAAGGCGCCCGAATTTGACTGGGCACTGATGCTGAAGACGGCGGGGCTCGACCAATCCCCCACCATCCTGATGGCGAACAACACCGCCATCACCGCCATGGGCAAAATCCTGGTGGCGACGCCGTTGCAGACGTGGAAGGACTATCTCGCTTTCCACTTCATCAGCAGCAACGCGCCTTTCCTGCCCAAGGCGTTCGACGACGCCAATTTCGATTTCTACAGCAAGACCATTTCGGGCGTGCAAGTGAAGCGCGACCGGTGGAAGCGCGGCGTCCAGATTACCAACGGCGCGCTGGGCGAAGCCGTCGGCCAGCTTTATGTCGCGAAATATTTCCCGCCCGCCGCGCAAGCGCAGATGGCCGAACTGATTGAGAATCTGCGCGCGGCCTATCATGACCGCATTGCCGCTTCGACCTGGATGGACGACGCAACCCGCAAGGCGGCCCTGGCCAAGCTTGCGGCGTTTGAGCCGCGCATCGGCCATCCGGAAAAATATATCGATTATTCGGGCTTTACGGTCGTCCGTGGCGACATGCTGGGTAACGTTCAGCGCGCCGGCGAATTTCAGCATCAGCTGCAGCTCAGCCGTTTTCCCAAGCCCGTGGACCGCAAGCTATGGGCGATGACGCCGCAAACGGTGAACGCCTATTACAGCCCGCTGACCAACCAGATCACCTTCCCGGCCGCGATCCTGCAGCCGCCCTTCTTTGATCCCAACGCCGATCCGGCCGTGAATTACGGCGCCATCGGCGCGATCATCGGCCATGAAATGGGCCATGGCTTTGACGATCAGGGCAGCCAATTTGGCCCCACCGGCAAGTTTGAAAACTGGTGGACGCCCGCTGCCAAGGAAGCGTTCAAGACGCGCACCGCCGCTTTGGCCTATCAATATGACCAATATGAGCCCGTGCCCGGCACCCACATCAAGGGCAAGCTGACGCTCGGCGAAAATATCGGCGATCTGGGCGGCGTCGAAGCAGCCTATGCCGCGTTTCAGCACTATCAGGCAAAGCATGGCAAGGCGAAGGTCATTGGCGGCTTGACCGGCGACCAGCGCTTTTTCCTGGCCTATGCGCAGGCCTGGCAGACCAAGGTGCGCGACGGCCTGGCCAACCAGCTGTTGCTCACCGATCCGCACAGCCCGGCTTATTATCGGGTGAACGGCATCGTCCGCAATGTTGATGCCTGGTACACGGCGTTCAATGTGAAACCCGGCGACAAGCTGTATCTGGCGCCGGAACAGCGCGTCCATATCTGGTAAGCGCATAGCGCCGGGCCAGTACTAGCGCCGTTTGTGAGCGACTTGATTGGCCCCTCCCCTTTCAAGGGGAGGGGCTGGTCCAGATCAGCTTGATCGCAAATCGCCCTAACGCAGCACTGGCCCGGTGATGGCCGCCTCGCGCGGCCGCAACCAGTAAAGCGGCACCGCCGTCGCCATCAGCGCGACGCTCCATGCATCGGCTTCCCAGCCGGCACCGATGCACAGCCAGCCACAGAAAATAAGGCTGATGATCGCTGCCTTGCGCGCGGTTCCGAACCGCAGCGCCGCAATGCACGCCCCCACATAAATCCCGATGGCGGTGATCGCGGTCAGCCGCAGCATGAAATCGAGCAAACCGGCGGTATCGCGTTGCGCATTGCTGAGGATCAGCACCGCCGAACAGATGCTCGACAGGACAAGGCCGCGCACGGGCACGTCCCGCGACGTTGTGCGGGCAAACCAGGCGGGGAGCAGCCCGTCACGGGCCATGCCCAGTGGCACCTCGCCCTGCACCAGGACCCATCCGTTCAAGCAGCCGAGCGCAGCGATCATCGCAAAGGCGGCGACGACCATGCCGGCCGAGGCGCCGGCAAAATGCTGCACGAACAAGGCAATAGGCGCGCTCGACCCGGCAACCTCGCCTTGCGGCAAGGCATAGATGATGCCGGTGCAGACGATCACATAAATCACCGCCGTCACGCCGAGCCCGGCCAAGGTGGCGCGAACGACGGTGCGCGCGGGATCGCGCACCCGTTCCGCCACCACCCCTGCCCCTTCAAACCCCACCAGGGCAAAAAACACCAGTGCCAGCGCCGGGGTAATTTGCGCGGCGTCGAAAGCGGGGCGGCCCTGCGCTGAAAAGGCCGTTCCGCCGCGCGCCACCAGCACCGCCAGGATCAGCGCGACCGCAACCAGCGGCATCATCTTCAAGATCGTCGTCAATAGCTGAAACCAGCCCGACGCCTTGGCACCATTCAGATTGAGTAGCGTGATGAGCGTCAGCACCAGCGTCGCCGCCAGCGCTTGCCACAAGGGTGATGCCTGCAAGGCGGGCAGGAATACCGATAGATAGCGCACGGTCGTGATCGCCAGAATGGCATTGGCCGCACAGGTCGCGACCCAATAGCTCCAGCCGATCACGACGCCTGCCATCGGGCCCATCGCCTCGGCACAAATCGCGATCAATCCGGTCGCCTGGGGACGCGCCGCGGTGAGGCGCGACAAGACCCAAGCAATCATCATGGCGCCCGCGCCGGCCACCAGCCAGGCAATCACACCCGCCGCGCCAAAGGGCGCCAGCTGCGCCGGCATCACGAAAATGCCTGCCCCCACCATGCCGCCCACCACCAGCGCCGTCGCCATCCAGAAACCGAACGGCCGGGCCATTTCTTCAGCGCGCATCCATTTTCCCCCTTGATTGGGGGTAAGTGAAGCATGGTTTGCGCGGCAGCGCCAGCGATCCCCGCCAAAGCGGAGGGACGACTATTTCAGCAGCACCAGTTCCTCGGCCATGGTCGGGTGAAGTGCCACGGTCTGGTCAAACGCATCCTTGGTCAGTCCCGCCTTCACCGCCACCGCCGCGATTTGCGCGATCTCGCCCGATTCAGGCCCGATCATGTGCAGGCCGACGACGCGGTTCGACGCCGCCTCACACACCATCTTGTAAAGCGAGCGTTCGTTGCGCCCGGCCAGCACATTCTTCATCGGGCGGAAATCGGATGTATAGACGCGTACCGCGCCATAGCGTTGCTTGGCCTGGCTTTCGGTCAGTCCGACCGCACCGATTGGCGGATGGCTGAACACCGCCGATGGAATGCAGCTATAATCCACCTGGGTCGGCTTGTTGCCAAAGAAAGTGTCGGCAAAGGCCTGGCCTTCGCGGATTGCCACCGGCGTCAATTGCACCCGATTGGTGACATCGCCGACCGCGAAGATCGATTCAACGGTGCTGCGATTGTCAGCATCCACCTTGACCGCGCCCTTGACGAGCTCGACCCCCACAGCCTCCAGCCCGAGCGCTTCGGTATTGGGCACACGGCCAATCGCATACATGACGCAATCGACCACCAGCTCATGTCCGTCGGTGAGCGTGGCTTTCAGGCTGCCATCGGCCTGTTTCTCGATCGCCTTGAATTCGGCGTTGAAGCGGAACTGAATGCCCTTCGCCATCGAAATTTGCAGCAGCCGATCGCGGATCTGCTCGTCATAGCCGCGCAGGATCACATCCGTGCGGTTGAGCAACGTCACCTCGCAGCCGAACTCGTGGAAAATACCGGCAAATTCGTTCGCGATATAGCCACCGCCCGCGATCAGCACGCGTTTGGGCAGCGCGGGCAAATGAAACACCTCGTTCGACGTGATGCCATGCTCGACCCCGGGAAATTCGGGCAGTTGCGGGCGGGCGCCAGTCGCGATCAGGATGCGTTCGGCGGTGATCGCGCGATCGCTCGCCAGCTTCACGCTGTGCGGGCCGGTAACTTCGGCGCGCTCCAACATCACCTCGACCTTATGGCTGTCGAGCGTCGTGGTATAGGCGGCGTTGAGCCGATCGACCTCGGCCAGCACATTGTCGCGCAGCGTCGGCCAGCTGAAATTGCAGTCCGGCACGTCCCAGCCAAAGCGGCGGGCGTCGGCCAGATCTTCGGCGAAATGCGCGCCATAGACGAGCAGCTTCTTGGGCACGCAACCGCGGATGACGCAGGTGCCACCAACGCGATATTCCTCAGCGATCGCAACCTTGGCGCCATGCGCTGCCGCCACCCGCGCCGCGCGCACCCCGCCCGAACCGGCACCGATGACGAACAGGTCATAATCAAACGCCATCAGCTTTCTCCGGATAATATGTCAGCAGCGGACCGCAGCCCGAGATGGGCAACGAAGGGATCGAAATCGCGATCGCTATATAGGAGCGGCAATCGATCCAGAATACAGCGCGTGGCAATCAGGGTGTCGATCGTCTTGCGGATGGTGATGCCTTTGGCGCGCAACGTTTGATAATTGCGTGCAGCGGCAGCGACAATGCGGTGATCGGAAATTTGCACAGGCGTAAACTCGCTAAAATAGCGTCGTGCCGCCTCGAGGTCAGTAAGGCCCGACGTGCCTTGCAGCACCTCCATCAAGATGAGGTCGCCAATCCCGATGTTCTGTTCGCTGCGGATCAAGCGCTCCACGGCGAGCGTCTGCAACGTTACCCGCCCCGCCAGTTCGTCAATCCAGACGCTGCTGTCGACCAGGATCATTCAGGATCGATATATTTGCTGGTCCGCATGTCATCCAGGTCGCCTTCCCAGCCAATCCCGCGCAAACCCTTAAGCGCTTCCAATTGACGGGCGGCGCGAACGCTGCGGCGCAGTGCCTCTTCCACCGCTTCACGCTTGGTATTGGCGCCCGTTGCCTTCATCGCATCGGCCATCAACTGGTCATCAATCTCGATATTGGTCCGCATGTGTATGGCTCCCGCGAGTCATACACATAGGCCCGCACCGGCGTTACGACAATCCCGCGCGGCGGATAAGGTCGTTGGTCGATGGGTCGAAATCGAGGCCGCCATTGCCCGCTGCCTTGGCCATTTCCTTGCCCAGCTCAACCCCGAACTGATCGAACGGGTTGATGCCGAGCAAGGCAGCGTTGGCGAAAGTCCGCTGCTCGTAAAAGGCGATCAGCGCGCCCAGCGTGCGCGGGTCGAGCGTGTCGAGCAGCACCGTTGTCGATGGGCGATCGCCGGGATAAGCGCGCGCCGGGTCGGCGGCGTTCTCTCGGCCCTTCATCAGCGCGGCGCCCTGCGCAAAGCAATTGAGCAGCAATTGGCGATGATGCTCGGGATCAAGCGCGTCGCCGCCATCGACCACCGTCACAAATTCCACCGGCACCAGATGCTTCCCCTGGTGGAGCAACTGGAACACCGCATGCTGCGCATCCGTCCCCACCCCGCCCCAGGTAATCGGCGCGGTAGCGCGACCGACCGGCGCGCCTTCCGCTGTCACGCCCTTGCCATTCGATTCCATTTCGAGCTGCTGGAGATAGCTTGGCAGCAGCCGCAGCCGCTCATCATAGCTGAACACCGCCCGCGTCTGGCACCCGCGCGCCTGGGTGTAGAACAGGTCAGCGAACGCCGCGAGCACCGGCGCATTTTCGTGATTGGCGGCAAGGCGGAAATGCCGGTCCATTTCGCCCGCCCCCTCCAGCATCTGTTCGAACGCGTCCCAGCCGAGTGCGAGCGCTGCGGGCAGGCCGATTGATGACCATAGGGAATAGCGTCCGCCGACCGACTCGGCGAAGGGCAGCACGCGCGTGTCATCAACCCCCCATTCCACGGCCTTGTCGGGGGCGGCGGTCAGCGCGACGACGCGGCCATAGGGGTCATCCACCCCGCCCTCGC
>JBOFDB010000391.1:0-20744 GCA_051646545.1 Sphingomonas sp. | reverse complement strand
CTTGGGCACGATATCATTCAACAGATTCGGTCGAGTGTCTCAACGAAATTGAAATAAGATTATTTGAAAAGCGATTGACGTGATTGAATCATGCGATTAGCAGCGCCCCTCCGGCGATGCTGTTGCATCGCAGCAAGGGAAGCGAGAGATGGCCGAAAAAAGTGGCGCTGACATCCTGATCGAGGCGCTGTGCGATCTCGGTGTGGATGTCGTGTTCGGCTATCCCGGCGGCGCGGTGCTGCCGATTTACGACGCGCTGTTCCGTTCGGGGCGGATCAGGCACATCCTCGTCCGCCACGAACAGGCCGCGACGCACGCGGCGGAAGGCTATGCGCGCTCGACCGGCAAGCCCGGCGTTGTGCTCGTCACGTCAGGCCCGGGCGCAACCAATGCGGTGACGGGCATCACCGATGCGTTGATGGATTCGATCCCGATGGTCGTCATCACCGGCCAGGTCGCGACGCACCTGATCGGCTCGGACGCGTTTCAGGAAGCCGACACGGTCGGCATCACGCGGCACTGCACCAAGCATAATTATCTGGTGAAAGATCCCGCCCGGCTCGGCCCGGTGATCCATGAAGCCTTCCATATCGCAACCTCGGGCCGTCCCGGCCCGGTCGTCGTCGATATTCCCAAGGATGTGCAGGTCGCCACCGCGCGCTATACCAGGCCCGGCGCGATCAAGCACAAAACCTATCGCCCGCAAGTGAAGGCCGAGCCGAAGCTGGTCGAAGCCGCGGTCGAGATGCTGGCGGCGGCGGAACGGCCAATCCTCTACACCGGCGGTGGCATCATCAATGCCGGCCCGGCGGCGAGCCAGTTGCTGCGCGAACTCGCCCGCATCACCGGCGCGCCGGTCACCTCGACGCTGATGGGCCTGGGCGCCTTCCCCGCGAGCGACCCGCAATGGCTCGGCATGCTCGGCATGCACGGCACCTACGAAGCCAATTGGGCGATGAACCAGGCGGATTTGATCCTGTGCCTGGGCGCGCGGTTCGATGATCGCGTGACCGGGCGGCTCGATGCCTTTGCGCCGCATGCCCGCAAAATCCATGTCGATATCGACCGGTCGAGCATCAACAAGACGGTGCGCGTCGACCTCGGCATTGTCGGCGATGTCAGCCATACAATCGAGGATATGGTCCGCATCTGGAAAGCGCGGCATCACCCCAAGCCCGACCTGAAGGCGTGGTGGGCGCAGATCGAGGGCTGGCGCGCGAAGAAGAGCCTGGCGTTTGAGGATCGCGCCGACGTCATCATGCCGCAACGCGCCATCCGCGCGCTGTGGGAAGCGACGCGGCACCGCCATCCGATCATTACCACCGAAGTCGGCCAGCACCAGATGTGGGCGGCGCAGCATTTCCATTTCGAAGCGCCAAACAAATGGCTCACCAGCGGCGGGCTCGGCACGATGGGCTATGGCCTGCCCGCCGCGATCGGCGCGCAGCTCGGCAACCCCAAGGCACTCGTCATCGATATCGCCGGCGAGGCGAGCATCCAGATGAACATCCAGGAGCTCGGCACCGCGACGCAATATCGCCTGCCGGTCAAAATCTTCATCCTCAACAACGAATATATGGGCATGGTGCGGCAGTGGCAGGAATTGACCTATGCCAGCCGCTATGCCGAAAGCTATTCGGACGCGCTGCCCAATTTCGTGAAACTGGCTGAGGCTTATGGCTGGAAAGGCGTGCTGATCGAACGCCCCGATCAGCTCGACGGCGGGATAGCCGAGATGCTCGCGCATGACGGCCCGGTAATGGTCGATTGCCGGGTGGCAAAGCTCGCCAATTGCTTCCCGATGATCCCGAGCGGCGCCGCGCATACCGACATGATCCTGTCACCCGCCCAGGTGAAGGGCGAGCTCGACGACGAAGCGAAGGCGCTGGTGTGACGAGTTATTCCCCCTACAAACCCCTCTCCCCTTGCGGGAGAGGGATACGCAGACTTGGCAGCTTGCTGCCTAGTCGCAGTTGGGTGAGGGGTAAGTCCTGCGTTATCCGTCGTGGGCTTCCCCCTCTCCAAGCTCCGCTAGCGAGCAAGCTCGCAAGCTGCGCTATCCTCTCCCTCAAGGGGAGAGGAATTTAAAAATGCACATTAAACCCGAAACCATCGAACGGCACACGCTCGCCGTCATCGTCGATAACGAGCCGGGCATCCTCGCGCGGATCGCCGGGCTGTTCACCGCGCGCGGCTATAACATCGAGAGCCTGACGGTGAGCGAGATCAGCGATGACGATGCGGTGAGCCGCATCACCATAGTCACCGCCGCCAGCCCGCCAGTGCTCGAGCAGATCGTGGCGCAGCTCGACCGGCTGGTGCCCGTCCACAAGGTGACCGACCTCACCGTTGCCGGGCCGCATGTCGAGCGTGAGCTGGCGCTGGTCAAGGTGGCGGGCACTGGCGACAAGCGGATCGAGGCAATGCGGCTCGCCGAAGTCTATCGCGGCCGCGTGGTCGATGCGACGATCGAGAGCTTCATCTTCGAGGTAACCGGGGGTACCGAGAAGATCGACAAATTCGTCGAGCTGATGCGGGAGGTGGGCCTGGTCGAAGTCGCCCGTACCGGCATCGTCGCGATGGCGCGGGGCAAGGACGCGGGGTAGGGCAACACCCGTGTCTCGACTTCGCTCGACACGAACGGGAATTTTGAAGCAGCATCCAGAACAGCGTTCGTCCCGAGCGCAGTCGAGGGACGGGAACCAAGGGGAACCAAGAATGCGCGTTTATTACGATCGCGACGCCGATTTGAAGCTGATCATGGGCAAGAAGATCGCGGTCATCGGCTATGGCAGCCAAGGTCATGCCCATGCCCAGAATTTGCGCGATTCAGGCGTGGCGGAGGTCGCGATCGCGCTGCGCCCCGGCTCCGCCACCGCTGCCAAGGCCGAAGCCGCCGGATTCAACGTGGTGTCGAACAGCGAGGCGGCCGAATGGGCCGATATCATCATGATGCTCGCGCCCGACGAGCATCAGGCCGCGATCTGGGAGCATGACCTGAAGGGCAAGATGAAGCCCGGCACAGCACTCGCCTTTGCGCACGGCCTCAACATCCATTTCGGGCTGATCGAGGCGCCCGCCGATATCGACGTGATCATGATCGCGCCGAAAGGGCCTGGCCATACCGTCCGCTCCGAATATCTGCGCGGCGGCGGTGTCCCTTGCCTGATCGCCATCCATCAGGATGCGAGCGGCAATGCCCACGACATCGCGCTTGCCTATGCCAGCGCGGTCGGCGGCGGGCGCAGCGGCATCATCGAGACCAATTTCCGCGAGGAATGCGAGACGGACCTGTTCGGCGAGCAGGCGGTACTATGCGGCGGTGTGACACACCTGATCCAGGCGGGGTTCGAGACTTTGGTCGAGGCGGGCTACGCCCCCGAAATGGCCTATTTCGAGTGCCTCCACGAGGTGAAGCTGATCGTCGACCTGATCTATGAAGGCGGCATCGCCAATATGCGCTATTCGATCAGCAACACGGCGGAATATGGCGACATCACCACCGGCCCGCGCATCATTACCGATGCGACCAAGGCGGAAATGAAGCGCGTGCTCGCCGACATTCAGTCGGGCCGTTTCGTCAGCAAGTTCGTGCTGGAAAACCGCGCCGGCCAGCCCGAGCTCAAGGCGGCGCGCAAGGCCGCTGCCCGTCACCCGATCGAGCAGGTCGGCGCCGAGTTGCGCGCGATGATGCCGTGGATCGGCGCGAACAAGCTGGTCGACAAGGCGAAGAATTGATGGCCACGCCGCTGTGAGTCACGCCCAAGGCGACGACGATATCGAAGGACCACCCGGCGTCGGCCGGGTGGAAGCCTATTCAGACGGGGTCATCGCGATCATCGTCACCATCATGGTGCTCGAACTCCATGCCCCGCTGACCGAAGGGATCGACCGGCTATGGACTTTGTGGCCGGTCTTTCTCGCCTATATCCTTTCCTACGCCTATGTCTCGATCTATTGGGTCAATCACCATCGGCTGTTCAGCCATGCCAGAGTGGTGACCAACAGCCTGGTCTGGTCAAATATCCTGCTGTTGTTCGCGCTATCGCTGATTCCGTTCACCACATCCTATCTCGGTGCGCATCACTTCAATCGTGATGCGACTTTGCTCTACCTGGCAAGCGCCTTGCTCCCCGCATTCAGCTATAGCTGGTTGCAGGCAACAATCCGCAAGACAGGCAAGCGTGGGCCGAATGCCGATGCCTATCATCGCCGCTCGACACGCAAGGGCATTTTGGCAACCGTGCTTTACGCTGCGGGCATGCCGCTTACGCTGATCAGTCCCTGGCTCGGTATCGGCTGCGCGGTAATTGTCGCAGTGCTGTGGTTCCTGCCGGTCGGGCCGCTCGACCTGATCTTTGATGATCGCTGATGCTGGACAGAGGCAGCATGGAGTGGTTAGTCTCCTCTCCATGATCGAGCGACCTGCGCTCCTATCGCTGCGACTTACGCGCCCTTAGGCGCCACCCCCGCGCGCGGCCCTGTCGGTCGCGGGCGACCCGCCTAAGGGCCAGCCGACCCTAACCGCCAGCCGCTCGCCGCGAGACCGACATGCTCCCCGATCCTTCGACCAAATACCGCCCCTTCCCCACCATCGACTTGCCCGACCGGCAATGGCCGAGCCGCACCATCACGCACCCGCCGCGCTGGCTCTCCACCGATATGCGCGACGGCAACCAGGCGCTGATCGACCCGATGGACGCTGAGAAGAAGCAGCGCTTTTTCGACCTGCTGGTGAAGGTCGGCATCAAGGAGATCGAGGTCGGTTTCCCCAGCGCCGGCGCGACCGAATTTGACTTCATCTCAGGCCTCGTCCGCTCGGGCCGCATTCCTGATGATGTGACGGTGCAGGTGCTCACCCAGTCGCGCCGCGACCTGATCGAGACGAGCTTCGAGAGTTTGCGCGGGGCGAGGCGCGCGATCGTCCATCTCTACAACGCGGTCAGCCCGGCCTGGCGCAAGATCGTATTCCAGATGAGCCGCGACGAAGTGAAGCAGATCGCCATCGACGGCGCCAAAATCCTGCGCGATCAGGCCGCGGCCCAGCCCGATACCGACTGGCATTTCGAGTATAGCCCGGAAACCTTCTCCACCGCCGAGCTCGATTTCAGCCTGGAGGTGTGCGAGGCCGTGATGGACGTGCTGCGGCCCAGCCCTGAGCGCCCGATCATCTTCAACCTGCCCGCCACCGTCGAGTGCGCGACGCCCAATGTCTATGCCGACCAGATCGAATGGTTCAGCCGCCACATCCGCAACCGCGACAGCGTCGTCATCAGCCTGCACCCGCATAATGATCGCGGCACCGGCGTCGCCGCGGCGGAGCTGGGATTGATGGCGGGCGCCGACCGGGTGGAGGGCTGCCTGCTCGGCAATGGCGAGCGCACCGGCAATTGCGACCTCGTGACCGTCGCGCTCAACATGTACACGCAAGGTGTGAACCCCGGCCTCGATTTTTCGGATATCGATGCGGTCATCAACACCGTCACCTATTGCAATCAACTGCCCGTCCACCCGCGCCACCCCTATGCGGGCGAGCTGGTGTTCACGGCGTTTTCGGGCAGCCATCAGGACGCGATCAAAAAGGGCTTTGCCGCGCAAGCCGCACGCAACGATGGACTGTGGGAAGTGCCCTATCTGCCCATCGATCCCGCCGATCTGGGGCGCAGTTACGAAGCGGTGATCCGCGTCAATTCGCAGTCGGGCAAGGGCGGCGTCGCCTGGGTGATCGAGCAGGACAAGGGCCTGAAATTGCCCAAGCGGCTGCAGGCCGACTTCAGCGGCCATGTCCAGCGCCTCGCCGACGAAACCAGCCGCGAATTGAACGCCGACGATATCTGGGGCCTGTTCGAGGGCACCTATCTCCCCTCCCCCGCCGACCGCTTCGCGCTGGTCGACTATGAGGAGAGCGGCACGGTCGGCAACCGCGTGTTCGTCGGCAAGGTGACGATTGATGGCGAAGCGCGCTCGATCTCCGGGCGCGGCAACGGCTTGATCTCGGGCGTGATCGCCGCGCTGGCGGACTCGACAGGGCCGTCGTTGAGCGTCGTCGACTATTCGGAACACGCCATCGGGGTGGGCACCGACGCGCAGGCGGCCGCCTATGTCGAGTGCCGGACGGGCGACGGGCGGACGGTGTTCGGCGTCGGCATCGACGCCGACGTGGCGACAGCGAGCGTGCGCGCGGTGCTGAGCGCGGCGAACAGGGCTTGAGGGAAGGGGCGTCTAATCAAGCTGGCACTAAACCGCGATTCTCGTTACGGGGTGCACATGGATAGCTCGTCTTCGCTTCGCTCCTATCTTCTTGCCGGCGAACACATTCTTTGGTCCGGACGGCCCAAGCAGGGCCTAATGCTGACTGGCCGCGATGCTCTTCTCGTACCGTTCAGTCTTATGTGGGGTGGCTTTGTCATCTATTGGAACGCCATAGTTTGGATGATGCCCACCGCGAGCCATGACCAAGCCAACCCCGTCTGGTTCTTCAAACTTTGGGGTCTGCCTTTTCTGATCGTTGGATTGTACATGATCATTGGGCGCTATTTTCATGACGCCCATATTCGCAAGACTGTGTTTTATGCGGTTACCGACCAACGCATCCTGGTGCTGCGCGGCTCCAAGATCACGTCTCTCGACATTGATCGGCTGCCTCGACTGGAACTTTCAGAATTCCGCGATGGCACGGGGACCATCGCATTTGAAGCGAGCGTCGCCATTGGCCGGAACGGATTTGGCACTTGGCTGCCGTCGTTGAGCGGCGCTGCAGAGTTCCTGCGGATAAATGATCCAAGGAAAATCTATGAAATGATTCGCAACCGAGTTCGGAGTTGACCGGCAAGCGACTCTTTCGGGTCGGCCCCCTATCATTTCTGCTGTGGAAGAAGCATTGATACCAAGATGCGCGCGACCCTTACTCTTGATAACGAGCTTTTAGCCAAGGCGCAGGCGCTTACCGGTCTTAAGGAAAAATCGTCGGTTGTCCGGGAAGCTCTCAAGGCGTTGGTGGAGCGCGAGAGCGCGCAACGCCTGGTGCGGTTGGGCGGCTCAGAGACCGATATTAAGGAACCCTACCGCCGCCGCACCACCTCACACCCGATCCGCGCATCGGGATAAATATCCGGCTTCATCGTCGCCACCCGCACCCCCGCCACGCGCGTGTCCGCCAGCGCCAGTGCGGCGATGGCGTCGCACAACGTTTCCTGCAGTTCGAAATGTCGACCCGCCACCAGCTTCAGGATTTCGGCGCGGAGGAAGTCGTAATCGACTACCGCGTCGATCCGGTCCTCGGGCGGGTGGGCGCCGTAATTGCAGTGGAGATCGACATTGACGAGCACGCGCTGCCGCCCGGCGCGCTCGGCGGGGTGGATGCCGAGGCTCGCCTGCAGCTCCAGCGCCTCCAGCCGCACGACATAGGTCGCGAGCGCCACCGAGGGCGCGAAGATCGAGCCGAAATCAGCCAAGCGCCCGCTCCCCAAGGGCATTCTGGCGCGTGGCAAACATCACGTCGCTGTCGCGCGTGATGAAGCGCTGGCCGCAATCGACGAAGACATTCTGGCCCGTGATGCTGGGGCAGGTCAGCAGCCATTCGACGCTCGCCGCGATATCCTCGACCGCGACCGGGCGGCGGAGCAGATTGTCAGCGGCGACGACGGCGAATTCGGCGTCGGTCTGGTCATGGCTGGTCATCGTCAGTCCCGGCGACACGGCGTTGACCTGCACGCGCGGTGCGAGCGCCTGGGCCAGCATCACCGTCGCGCTCTCAAGCGCCGCCTTGCTCAGCGTGTAGCTGAAGAAATCGGGGTTCGGATTGGCGAGCTTCTGGTCGAGGATGTTGACCACCGCGCCATCGTCCAGCCCCTGCTGCCGTGCCAGCGCGGTCGCCAGCGCGATCGGGCCGGCGAGGTTGGTGCGGATCATCTGGTCGAGCAGCGCGGGGCTTTCCTTCGGCGGACGATCGAAATCGAACAGCGACGCGCAATTGACGAGGCCGTCGACGGTGCCGCCCGCCGCCGCGCGCGCGGCAGCGAAGATCGCACCGGTGTCGGCCTCCACCGCCAGATCGCCCGTCACCAGATCAACCTTGCCGCCCGCCGCGCGCCATGCCGCCGCCGTCGCTTCCGCCTCGTCACGCGAGTGATGGTAATGGAGCAGCACATGATGCCCGCCCCGCGCCAGCCGCGCGCCGATGGCGGCGCCAATCCGCCGCGCCGCGCCGGTGACAAGGACAGTCCTGGGCATGACGGCGCCGCTCCCCTTCGCTGCGGTCAGGCGTCGAGCCCCATCAGCGCCAGCACTTCCTTGCGGCTGCGATCGTCATCGCGGAACACGCCCATCATCCGGCTGGTGCGCATCGAGACACCGGGCGTGCGGACGCCGCGTGCGGTCATGCAGGCATGGCTCGCCTCGATCACCACCGCGACGCCCTGCGGCTTCAAATTGTCCCAGATGCAATTGGCGACTTCCGCCGTCAGCCGCTCCTGCACCTGCAGCCGCCGCGCATAGGCGTGCAGTACGCGCGCCAGCTTGGAAATGCCGACGACCCAGTTCGATGGCAGATAGGCAATATGCGCCTTGCCGATGATCGGCGCCATGTGATGCTCGCAATGCGACTGAAACGGGATGTCCTTCAGCAGCACGATCTCGTCATAGCCACCGACTTCCTCAAACACGCGGGCGAGGTGCTGGGCGGGATCGTCATCATAACCTTGGCAATATTCTTTCCACGCCCGCGCAACGCGCTGCGGCGTGTCGAGCAGGCCTTCGCGGCTGGGATCATCCCCCGCCCAGCGAATCAGGGTGCGGACTGCTTCTGCCACCTCATCGGGCACGGGCAGCTTGCCATTGCTCATATTCGGGATCGGCGCGGGCAGCGGCCGCGACACCGGATCAATATCCGCCATCGGAAATTCCTTCATGTTCTTCGAGACGGACGCTACGGCAACCGGCGTTTCGTACCGAAATTGTCAGTGCTAAGTGTTTCATTTGCGCCACAAGCGCACAATACCGCTCTTCTCACTAAGGTTAAACCATTGACGGCTGAATCTGGTGACCGCTATCGTCCGGCGCAATAGCAGGCTTTTTCGGGACTGACCCGGCATACCGGGCGACGAGATTAGGAGGGGTACAAGATGAAGAAAATTGAGTTGCTTGCCGCATCTGCCATCGCGCTGGTTGCGGCCCACCCGGCGGCAGCGCAAACCACCGCCACACCCGCCGCGCAGGACCAGAACCAGGCCAGCCCGGCGGCGGGCGCGCCCGAAGACGAAGTGATCGTCACGGCGACCAAGCGCGAACAGACCTTGCAGAACGTGCCGATTTCGGTCGCCGTCACCAGTGCCGCGACCATTGAGAAAGCGCGCATCGTTGACCTGAAGGACCTGCAGTCGGTCGTTCCGTCGCTGAAGGTGACGCAGTTCCAGAGCGCGGGCCAGACCAACTTCACCATCCGCGGCTTCGGCAACGGCAACGGCAATGACGGCATTGAAAGCTCGGTCGGCGTCTTCATCGACGGTGTTTACCGGTCGCGTTCGGCGGCGGCGCTGGACGACTTGCCCGAAATTGAGCGCATCGAAGTGCTGCGCGGCCCCCAATCGACGCTGTTCGGCAAGAACGTGTCGGCCGGCGCGATCAGCATCGTCACCAAGCGTCCCCAATTCCAATGGGGCGGCAAGGCCGAAGTGACGATCGGCAATTACGGTGAAATCAACCCCAAAGCGACGATCACCGGCCCGCTGACCGAAACCGTCGCTTTCCGCCTGTCGGGCAGCGTCAATGAGCGCGGCGGCTATTTCAACAATGCGATCACCGGGCAGAAGATCAACGACAAGCATCGCTGGTCGGTCCGCGGCGACATTTTGTTCCAGCCCTCGGCCGATTTCTCGGTCCGTCTGCTCGCCGATTACGCGCTGATCAAGGAAGTGTGCTGCGGCGCGACCAGCATCTATAACGGCCCCGCCTCGGCGGCGATCCGCGCGATTGGCGGCCAAATCCCCGACGACACGCGCATTTACGATCGCAACCTGGTGTATGACACCACCCCGTCAAACCGCCTGCAGAACTGGGGCGCGTCGGGCCAGATCGACTGGAACCTGAAGTTCGCGAAGCTGACGTCGATCACGGCCTATCGCCATTCGGTCAACCAGACCGCGCTTGACGTCGACTTCACCTCGGCCCGCATTTCGAGCCTGACCAGCGCCAACGACATCTCGACCTTCACCCAGGAACTCCGCCTGAATGGTGAAATCGGCAATCGGATAACCTGGCTGCTCGGCGGTTTCTACCAGAATGAAAAACTGACGACCGGGCGCGACATTGTTTATGGTGCGGACGCGCGCAACTACGTCAACCTGCTCACGGGCGGCACCGCCACCTCGCCCAGCCTGATCACGGTGCTCGAATCGCTGCAGCGCGCCGCTGGCGATACGACGATCGTCCCCGGCTCGACCTATTTCGCGGCGGGCACCGGCATTGCCGACCATTGGCATCTGGCCCAGACTTCCTATTCGATCTTTGGCCAGGCCGATTTCAAGGTCACCAACCGGCTGACGATCACGGGCGGTCTTGCCTATCTGAACGACAGCAAGGCGGCGCAATCGAGCGTGGTGCTGACGGACCGGTTCGCTTCGCTGAACCTGGAAAATGTCCAGCGGCTGGGCTTCATCCCGTTCTCCGCGCTTCCGGCCGGCATCTCGGGCTGCTTGCTGCAAAAGGGCTTCAACCCCGCCAGCACGGGCGGTTTCACGCCGGTCAACCTGTTCGGTGCCTCGCTGGGCGCGTCGCTGCCCGGAGCGGGATCGGCCCCCTGCCCGACCTCGCTGGGCGGGATCAACCCGTTCGGGCTGAATGCGGCGCAATTCTATTATGGCGACGTCTTCTCGACCACCGCGACCTCGCATGGCCCGGTCAATATTCCCAATGCCAATGAAACCGGCATTCTGAATGGCGACGAAGTGACTTACGCCGCTCGCGTTGCTTATGATTTCGGCAAGGTGAACGCCTATTTCAGCTATTCGACGGGCTGGAAGGCCGGTGCCTATAACCTGTCGTCGGATAGCCGCCCGCCCAACGCGAATGGCGTTGGCCGCTCGGCCAATCCTGAAAATGTCGAACTGTTCGAAATTGGCCTGAAGTCACGGTTCCGTGGCGGCTTTGCCAACATCGCGCTGTTCAAGCAGACGATCAAGGGCTTCCAGACCAACGCCTTCACCGGTCTGGGCTTCAACCTGTTGAACGCCGGTCAGGAATCGGTTCGCGGCGTCGAATTTGATGGCGGCTATCGCGTCACGCCATGGTTCTCGGTCACGGGCGCGGTGACCTATCTCGATCCCAAATATGACTCGTTCAAGGGCGCGGCCTGCGTGTCCTATGATACGGTGAGGTGCCCGGTCAGCCCGATCACCGGCCGTATCCCCAACACCCGTGATCTGAGCGGCGAGAAGCCCGCTGGTATCCCGGAATGGAGCGCAACCGTTACCGGCACGCTGACCCATGATTTTGGCCGGGTTAATGCCTATCTGCGCGGTGAGTGGGATTATTCGAGCAAAATCCAGCTGACCGAGACCACGCCGCTGACCATCGGCACCCGCGATGTCGGCGTCAACAAGGTCAGCCTCGTCAACGCCAGCCTGGGCTTTGCCAACATCCTGCCGCACACCGAGCTGATGTTCTGGGTGCGCAACCTGACCAACGACAATTTCCTGCTCGGCGCCTTCCCCAGCGTGGCGCAGACCGGGAGCTATAGCGGCTATCCCAACGAGCCGCGCACCTTTGGCGGCACGGTCCGGTTCAGCTTTTAAGACATTTTACAGGTCGGCCGGGAAGGCTGGCCACTCCAACACCCCCCGGTTCGCCGGGGGGTTTTTGTTTGGGCGAAGGGGCGTCGCAGCCGTTTGACGCGCCAAGCCAACGTCAAAACACCGGTTTTTCAACACCAATCCCAGATTTTTCGGCCTTGGAACCCATTGTGGCAGGTGACAAGCCCGTCGAGCGAGCGCACAAACGATAGACGTCTTTGAGGCGTGACTCGTTCAAGTCGGTGATTTGCCGATGTTACTTGTGGGTCGGCAGGTGCCGACCGAACCGGGAGGAAGTTTATGGCGAATGCAGCACCCAAGACCGGCGGTATTCACGCGCCTGTGCAACCGTCGGCGGAGCTTGGGGCCATCGTCGGCAGCGACAAGCTGCCGCGCAGCGAAGTGATCAGCAAGGTGTGGGACTATATCAAGCAGCACAATCTGCAGAACCCTGCCAACAAGCGCGAAATTCTGGCCGACGACAAGCTGGAGAAGGTATTCGGCAAGAAGTCGGTGACGATGTTTGAAATGAACAAGCACATCGCGGCGCATTTGAAGGCGTAAGGCGTCATCCCCGGTTCGGGGAAATGGCGGCCCGTTTAGCGCTTGTTACGACGGCGCCGAACGGGCCGCTCGCTTTTAATGAGGTGGGGGTTGGGACTGGTATTTGGCTTGTCTGGGCCAACACGCGGTCTCTGCAGCTCGGACCCGAGACCGTTACGCCCCAATCCCGATAAATCCTAATCGTGCGGCGACGCCCATCGAGCGGCAGCAAAATGGTGCCCTCGAGAGGATTCGAACCTCCGACCTGCGGTTTAGGAAACCGTCGCTCTATCCTGCTGAGCTACGAGGGCGCCCGTCGCGACCTATCGCGGGGCCGGGCGCCGGTCAATGCAACGGGGCTGTGCGCGCGATCAATGCAGCGCGTCGGGCGGCACCACCGGCACCAGCAGCGGCGCGACCGAAACGCCCTCTTCGGCCAGCGCCCGGGCATCCGCCAAGGTCGCCTGGCCGTGGATCGGCCGCTCCGGCTCCTCTCCCAAATGAATGGCGCGCGCGGTATCGGCAAAGGCCGTGCCGACCCATTGCGATTTTTCGAGAAGCTTGGCCTGCATCGTGGCCACCGCAGCCAGCACTTCACGCGGGATGCCTGGCAGATCGGGGGACGGCGCCGCCTTGGGAGAGGCCATGGGCGCGCGATTGCCCTTGGCGGCGACGCGCGGCGCCATTACCGCCTTGTCAACCTCGGTACCGCCGCAGACGGGGCACGCGATCAATCCGCGTGCGCGCTGATCGGCATAATCATCCGACGACCGGAACCAGATTTCAAAAACATGGCCATCGCCGCAGCGCAGATCGAACACGATCATCAGGCCACCTCCACCGCAGGGATCGGTCGACGGTGCGCGAGCACCGGGATTCGCGAGCGGACATCCGCCACCCGCGCCAGATCGATTTCGGCAAAGCCCAGCCCCGGTGCCTCACCCATGTCGAGCAACACCTCCCCCCAGGGATCAACCACCAGCGAATGGCCATAGGTCATGCGGCCATCTTGATGCTCGCCAGTCTGGGCAGCGGCGACAACAAAGGCCCCCGCTTCGATCGCGCGCGCACGGAGCAGGCAATGCCAATGGGCCGCGCCCGTCGGCCGGGTAAACGCCGCAGGCACCGCCAAAATATTGGCGCCCGCCTCGCTCAGCGCGGCATAAAGGCTCGCAAAGCGAAGATCATAGCAGATTGACAGGCCCAGCATGCCCGCCGGCGTCGCCACGACCGCTGTGCCGTCGCCCGGGGCATAAACGGCGCTTTCGCGCCAGCTTTCGCCGGTTGGCAGATCGACGTCGAACAGGTGGAGCTTGTCATATCGGGCGCGAATGGCGCCGCCCGCGTCGATCACAAACCCGCGATTGGTAAAGCGACCATCATCCCGCTTCAACGCCAGCGAGCCGAGATGAACCCAGATGCCCGCCTCTGCCGCGGCCTGCCGCACGGCAGCGAGCGCGATGTCGTCCGCCTCCGGCCGCACAGAGGCGGCGGCGCGAGCGCGGTCACGATCGACCAGGCCCGACATTTCGGGCGTGTACAGCATCGCTGCGCCCGCCCGGGCGGCATCGCGCACACCCTGCGCCAGAAGCGCTGCATTTTCGGCGGGATCGATCCCGCTCGTCATCTGCAGGATCGCGATCTTCATGCGGCGAGCAGCGTGTCGAGCTTGCCCTCAGCCTCCAGGCCGGCGAGCTCATCCGAACCGCCGACATGCACCCCATCGATGAAGATTTGCGGCACCGTCGTGGCGCCGCCCGCGCGATCAAGCATCTCGGCGCGCTTGGGCCCGCCCAGCGTGATGTCATATTCTTCGGGCGCCACGCCCTTTGACGACAATAGCCGCATTGCCCGCGCGCAATAGGGGCAGAACGCTTTGGTGTAGATTTCAACCTTTGCCATCGCCAACAGTTGTGGTGACGGGCGCCGATTGTCAATGATCAGTCATCGTTGCGTCATCATCAATAACGCGCGCCCAGCACAAGATGGTGACGCGGGCGGCACCGGCGCGCAACAGCGCCGCCACACATCCATCGGTCGTGGCGCCCGTGGTGTAAACATCATCGATCAGCACGATCGATTTGCCGCGCAGCAATGACCTTGCGGCAGGGCGCACGCGGAAAACGCCGCGCACCGCCTTGACGCGCTGCCGCCGCCCCAGCCCTTTCAACCGGGGAGTCGCCCGGGTGCGGACCAGCGCATCGCGCAGCACGGGCGCATCGCTCAGCCGCGAAACGCGCTCGGCGATCAGCAGCGCCTGGTTGAAGCCCCGACTCCACAGCCGCCAGCGATGGAGCGGCACGGGCAGCAGCAGATCAGTGCCCGGCGGCACCAGCCGCGCCATATGGCGCGCCATCGTTTCGGCGAGCGCCAGCCGCCCGGCATATTTCAGCCGCAGCGCCAGCCGTCGGGCAATGTCACCATAGGCCACCGCCGCCCGCACCCCGGCATGGCGCGGCGGATGGCGCAGGCAATCGGCGCAACGGGCGTCCGTGCCACGATCATGATCGAACGGCAGATTGCACGTCGCGCACCAGGGCGGCCCGATAAACCGCAACGCGCCGAAACAATCGGCGCAAAAACGGTGCGCCTCCCCCGTCACCGCGCCGCAGCCCGGGCAGCGCGGCGGCAGCGCCAGATCGGCAAGCCAAATCAGGGATCGGGTCGCAACCGACATCGCCCCCTTGTCGCCGCTGTCGACTGGCGGCACAAGCGCGGCACCGTGGACAGCCCCGACATCTTTGACCGCACCGCCCGTCGCCTTCGTCGCGACCGCGCCGCCGCCGGTTTTGCCGAGGTCGACTATCTCCACGCGGCGATGGTCGATGGCGTGCTTGACCGGTTGAACGTGGTGACGCGCGATTTTGGCGAAGCGCTGGAGATCGGCACTTATGGCCAGCGCACCCCGCTGCCCGCGCGCCACATTGTCAGGATCGACGCCGGTCCCCGCTTTGCCGCGATGGCGGATGGGGTGGCGATGGAGGAGGATCGGCTGGCTTTCGATCCCGCCAGCTTTGACTTGATCGTGTCGGTCGGCGTGCTCGACAGCGTCGGGGATTTGCCCGGCGCGCTGGCGCAAATCCGGCGCGTGCTGAGGCCCGATGGCCTGTTTCTGGGGGCTTTCGCGGGCGGTACGTCGCTCGCGACTCTACGCCGGGTGCTGATCGAGGCGGAAGCGCCACGCGCCGCTGCGCGTGTCCACCCGATGGTCGATGTCCGGGCGGCTGGCGACCTGCTGGTGCGCGCCGGATTTGCGCTACCCGTCGCGGCGGTCGAGCCGATGACGGTCCGATATTCGGGGCTGTTCGCGCTGCTCGCTGACCTGCGCGCGATGGGCGCCAGCAACGTCATGCCCGGCCGCGTGCCGATCAGCCGCGCGACCCTGGCCCGCGCGGCCGCATTGTTCGCCGATGCCGCCGACGATGACGGCAAGACGCGCGAACGCTTCGACATCCTTTATTTGACCGGCTGGGCCCCTTCCCCCGACCAGCCCAAGCCTGCCCGGCGGGGCAGCGCGACAGCATCGCTGGCCGACGCCCTGACATCGTCCTCCTAGACCAGCGCCTCGAGCAGCCCGATCAACGGTTTATCGGCAGGCGGCATGGCGAGCTGATGCAGCTCGGCTGGATAAACCCATTTCAGCGCATCAGCATCGAGCGCCGTTGGCACGCCTTGCCATTTGCGCGCAACGAACAACAGCAACACCAGATGCCGGTCGTTGAGCGGGGCACTGGCAAAGGTGGCAGGCGCCAGGCACGCGGCGGGCACCGTTATCCCCAGCTCCTCCTCAAGCTCGCGAATCAGGGCTGCCTCGGGGGTTTCACCAGGCTCGATCTTTCCGCCCGGAAATTCCCACAGCCCCGCCATTGCCTTGCCCGCCGGTCGACGCTGCACCAGCACGCGCCCATCGGCGTCGATCAGCGCCGCCGCAACGACGGGGAACAAGGCCGTTCCGGCGGCGATCAAAGGGGCGTTTGCCATTGATTAACTCCAATTCGCGTAATTAGCGGTTAACAGGCATGGGGGTGAAGCCAAATGTTTAGGCGTCTGAAAGACCTGATCAGCGATCGGCGCGGCGGTACCGCGATTGAATATGGGCTGATTGTATCGCTGATTGTCATCGCCATGGTTTCTGCTTTGGTTAATCTTGCGCAAACCACGAATACGATGTGGAACAATGTCAGCACGAGGGTCAAAAACGCCAGCTGACGACCAAAATATCTCGCCGATTAAACCTTTATCAACTTCCCAGGCCTAATCCTCTCTTTGCTGACCGGTTTCTACTGGCTCAGCCGGGTGACTGAAGACGATTTAATCGGAGACCGGACATGAAGACCATTCGCAAGTTCATCAAGAATAACAATGGCGCGACCGCGATCGAATACGGCCTGATCGCCGCCCTCATCGCCGTTGCCGCGATCACCGCGATGTCGAACCTGGGCAGCAAGCTCCAGACCACCTTCTCGAACGTCGCGAACAACCTGAAGGCGTCGTAAGACTTCTTCTGGTATTGCTGATGATCAAAACGGGGCGGCGGAGCAATCTGCCGCCCCAATTTTGGGCGAGACGACGATATGTTAAAACATCTTGCCAAAATACGACGCAGCAAGCGCGCCGCGACGGCCATCGAATATGGCTTGATTGCAGCCTTGATTGCCGTGGCCGGAGTCACGGCGACCTCGAACCTTGGTAACAAGCTCAAGACCACCTTCTCAAACGTCGCCAGTAATTTAAAGGCGAGCTGATTGATGCAAGGGGTCGGTTAAACTCGGCCCATTGTCAGGAATTTCTGGGCGCGATCCGCCCGCAATCGTTCAGCAGAAAGCGGCGCCAGCTCGGCGAGCGCCTTGTCGAGCGCATCGCCAAGCGCGCGTATCGCGGTGGCGGGGTCGCGCTGCGCGCCACCCACGGGTTCGGCCACGATCAGGTCGATGACGCCCAGCGCTTTTAAGTCCTGGGCGGTAACCTTCATCGCTTCGGCAGCATCCGCCGCGCGCTCCGCCGTGCGCCACAGGATCGAGGCACAGCCCTCCGGCGAGATGACCGAATAGACGGCATGTTCGAACATCAGCACGCGATTGCCCGTCGCCAGCGCAACCGCGCCGCCCGACCCGCCTTCACCAACCACCGCCGCGACCAGCGGAACGCCCAGCGACAGGCAGGTTTCGGTCGATCGCGCAATCGCTTCGGCCTGGCCACGCTCCTCCGCCTGCACGCCGGGAAATGCCCCTGACGTATCGACCAGCGTCACCACGGGCAGCCCAAAGCGATCCGCCAATTCCATCAGCCGGATCGCCTTGCGATAGCCCTCAGGCTTGCCCATGCCGAAATTGTGGCGCAGGCGGCTGGCCGTATCGTCGCCCTTTTCATGGCCGATCACCATCACGCGCCGCCCGCGAAACCGGGCGAGTCCGCCTAAAATTGCCTGGTCATCGGCAAAAGCGCGGTCACCGGCGAGCGGCATGTAATCATCGAACAGCGCCGCGACATAATGTTTGAAATGCGGCCGATCGGGATGACGGGCCACCTGCGTCTTTTGCCAGGGGGTCAGCCGCGCATAGGTATCGCGCAGCAGCTTGTCCGACTTGGCCTGCAACCGACCGATTTCGGTCTCGATATCGAGCCCGCCATCGGCCATCGTCTCACGCAGTTCATCGATGCGCGCCTGAAGCTCGGCAATCGGTTTTTCGAAATCGAGGAAACTCGCCATAGAGGCGGCCGGTTAGGCCCGCTTGCGCGTCACGTCAACGAGCGGGTGACGCTGATTGACCAGCTCGACCAGCCGACTGGCATCGACATGGGTATAGATTTCTGTCGTGGCGATATCGGCATGGCCGAGCATCGTCTGCAATGCCCGCAAATCGGCGCCGCCCGCCAGCAAATGGGTGGCAAAGGCGTGGCGCAGGACATGCGGGCTGATGCGATCAGGCGGAATGCCCGCGTCCGCGGCCAGCGCCTTCAGCAACTGATAAAGCCGGATGCGCGACAAATGCCGCTTGCCCCCGGGAAACAGCCAGAGCGAGTCGCGCGGCACATGCGCGCGCCACGCCATCACGGCGGCGCGCGCGCGATCCGAAATCGGCACCAACCGCTCGCGCCCGCCCTTGCCGCGCAAAATGAGGAAAGGCCGGTCAGGATGGATCGCATTTAAGGGCAGCGAGACAAGCTCGCTCGCCCGCAAGCCCGAGCCGTAGAGCAGCTCGACCAGCGCCGACAGCCGGGCATCGAGCGGATCGGGCACCGCGCGTCCCTGCCGGTCCGCCAGCGCCGCGAACAGGCGATCGATATCGGCATGGCTCAGCGTCTTGGGCAATCGCCGCCGGGCGCCCGGGCGCGGCAGGGCATTGCTGGGGTCATCGGCGCGCAGTCCCTCTTCAGCCAGAAACTGATAGAAACGGCGCAGCGCCGCCGATTTGCGCGCCACCGACGCCGCGGAGAGCGACGCCCAGCTTTCAGCGAGCCGCGCAATCGCGGCGGCATCGGCCCCGGCCAATCCGCCCTGCAAGGTTGCCGACGCCAGCGCCAGGTCTGATCGATACGCCGCCAGCGTGTTTGCTGCCGCGCCCGCCTGCGCCGCCATCATCTCCAAAAAGCGCTCGATCAGCGCGGCGTCGGCTGGCGCCGTCAAAGCCGGGTCAGCGCCTCGACCGCCATCAGCCGCGCCAGCCCATCCTGCCCGGTGCGGTGAAGCGCCGCGATCATGTGGTAAAAGGCGGTCGGCGGCACGCCGCGCCAATCGCGCGTCTGCATGCCGATGCCGCACATCAGCACCACGGTGCCCGGCTCACGCCGCTGCGCCGCCGTGTCGATGGCGCGGGTCCAGGCATTGGAGAGATTGGTGTCGACCTGGAGCGAGGGCGCCAGCGCGCCAACGGTCGATGCATTGAGGCGATCAAGCCCCGCCAGCGCCGCAAACAACATCGCCGCCTTGCGCCCCGTCGGGTCATTGCCCCGGCTTTGATAAGCAGTGATGTCGGATCGGCCGAGCGGCGCCCCATTGGGGTCGGCCAGCGTCAACATCGCCCAGCCGTCAGTCCCCAGCGTCACCGATTGTCGCCAGCGCAGCGCGGGCCCGACATAGCCGACGCTAAGCATGGCGGCGATCAGCCGGTCCTGGTCAGCCGCCGCCGCACCGGGTTGCACCATGATCGCGGCGCGCGCCGTCAACACCAGCCGGGCATAGCGCGTTGCCGCATCGCGCGGCTCGTCCCACAAGCGGCGCATCGCCGTCAGCCGTGTCGCGGGGTCGGCATCGGCATAAACCGTGCGCAGGTCGCGCGCGATACCGACGGCGGCGCTGCTTTGGTCGTCACCAGCGTCGACTTCGCCGAACAGGTCCGTCAGCGCCGCGCTCGACAACACGCCTTGTGCCGCGGCAAGCTCGGCAAAGGGCGCGCGGGTGGCAGCGTCGATCATCGGTGCCTGCGCTTGCCACAGCCGGACGCGCGGGTTCACGGTATTGAACAGCCGATCGGGAATCAGCACCCCGCCTGCCACCGCCAGGCCATAACGCCACGCGGTCAGCTGATTGACACTGTCCCACTCGATCGTGACCGCCTGCCGCCCCTGCGCGCCGGTGCCCATGATCTTTTGGGCGAGCAGCAAATCGACGCCGCTGGCGGTGCCCCGCTTGCGCGCGGCATCCAGCTTCTGTCCGGCATCGTCGGGATTGCCGGCAAGGCCTGCGCAAAACGCCTGCGCCAGCACCCAGGCGCGATCGGGCGCGATGTCGCGCGCGGCATCGGCCACCGGGCACAGCGCCGCCGGATCAGCCGATGCTAGACCTGCCTGCAGCGTGGCTTCATAGAGTTTGGGGGTGAAATTGGCGGTGTCGACATGCTGGGCGATCGCGCGGGCGACGATCGGTTCGCCCATCCGCACCAGCAGCCAGGCACGTTCGGCGGCAAAATCGGCGCCATCGACGTCGGCAGGCGTCGCCACATCCGACGCGAGCGTCCGCCTGAGTCCGATCGACAGCCAGCGCGAAGCGATCGGCGCGTCGAGCCGCTCCATCAGGCGATCGAGATAGCGCCCGGGGGTGCGGCCGAACGCGTTCATCGGCTGGCCGCCATGGGCGGGGTCGAGAAGGCCGATATGCGCGGTGGTCCGCTTGGCGAAGGCGGGCATTTCTGCCTTGGCAAGCGCCGCCGCATCGAGCTGCGCCGTTACATCGGCATCGGGCGCCTCGGCTTGCGGCAATGTGTCAGCGCCCGTCGGCGGCGCTGCCGATGGATTGGTGGGAAGCAGGTTGATTGGCCCGGGCGCATTGGCCGACGGACTGGCACTGGGTGATGGCGTCGGGCTCGGCTGGGGCTGATCAAACCCCGGCGGCAGGATCGATTCAGGCGCGCGCTGGCCCAGCGCCGGCAACGCCCCCACCAGCAGCACCGCTGCCGACGCCCCCAAGACGACCTT
>JBOFDB010000569.1:0-1468 GCA_051646545.1 Sphingomonas sp. | reverse complement strand
CGAGCGCCTATTTTCTGGGCGAGGGTGACGACGCCGAGGCGCAGGCCAGAAGCTATCGTCGCTTGCGCCTGTCGACCCGATTGCTCGCGCGCCAATGCCATACCGGCGGGGCCGGCCAATGCTTTGACGTCACTGCGCTGCGCAGGGCAGGCGGTTTTGACCCTGCCCGGTGGAACTGGGTGCTCGAGGATCACGAGATCATCCACCGCGTGCTGCGCCATGGCCGCATGGGTCACGCACCGGGGCTGTGGTGTCTGCCCGCGCCGCGTGAGCGCCAGCGCCGCTCGACGCGTTGGACCCTGGTCGAGCGATTGACCTATCACGCCACCGCGAGCTTTGCGGGCGACTGGTTCTTCCAGCGCTTCCTCGCGCCCCGGCTGAAGCAGCGGGCGCTGGGCAGCCATGCGCTGCGCGTCGGGACCGGCGCCGTCACCAATCCGCGAAAGGACTATGGCGATGCGCCGGCTTATTCTTTGTTCGGATGACTTTGCCTATTCGCGCGGCGTCAGCGAGACGATTGTCGAGCTGGCGCAGGCCGGGCGGTTGAACGCGATCAGCTGCATGGCGGTGATGCCCGGTTGGGAAACCGATAGCGCCTTGTTGCGCACGCTTGGCCCCGGCGTGCAGATTGGCCTGCACGTGACGCTGACCGGCGAAAAGCCGCTGACCGCCTTGCCCGGCCTGACCGACGCCGATGGCCGGCTGCCCGGCATCAACCGGCTGCAACGGCTGGCGCGGCTGGGCAAGGTGCCGGTCGAGGCCGTGGCGGGTGAAGTGGCGGCGCAGTTTGAGCGGTTCGAAGCCGCGATGGGCCGCGCCCCTGATTTCGTCGATGGCCATCAACATGCCCACCTGCTGCCCGGCATTCGCGACCGGGTGCTGGCCGAAACTCGCCGCCGCGCGCCGCATGCCTGGCTGCGCGATTGCAGCGACAGCCCCAGGGGAATTGCGGCGCGCCCCTATCGCTGGAAAGCAATGGGCAGTGCGCTGCATTCAGCCGGGCTCGCCCGCGCCGTTGCCCGCCACGGCCTTCGCCGCAATTCGGGCTTTGCCGGCCATTATGGTTTCAGCGGCGATTATGCGCGGCTATTTCCCGCGTTTCTGCGCGCGCCGGGCGCAACGCATCTCGTCATGTGCCATCCGGGCGCGGGCCGGGCCGCAGGCGACACGATTGCCGATGCCCGTATCGCCGAAGCGAAGGCCTTGAAGCAATTGAACGTTAAGGACATGGCTGCAACCAATGGATTGGTGTTCACGGCATGATGATTCTCGGCCGCCATTTCCTTTGTGCAGGCGCCAGGCGTGAGCGCGGGCGGGCTGCAGGCGACGTTCCTGGCGGAACGGCCGCGCCTGCTGCGCCTGTTGCGCGCGCGTCTGGGCACCGAGGAAGAGGCCGAGGAAGCCGTGCAGGATTTGTGGCTGCGGCTGGAAAGCACGCGGGCGGGGCCGATTGCCGAGCCGGTGGCCT
>JBOFDB010000566.1:0-3166 GCA_051646545.1 Sphingomonas sp. | reverse complement strand
GTCCACCTCACCCGGCTGATCCCGCTGGCGGCGGTGTTCGGCGCGCTCTACACCTTGTTCTGGTCGCTGACGCCGCAGCGTTATGGCGGCTGCCCGAAATGGCCGGGCGCCGCCTTCACGGCCTTTTGGTGGCAAACGGTGACGGCCTTTCTGCCCGTCGTCATCACCAGCGTCACGCGCTATGACCTTACCTATGGCAGCCTGGCGGGGGTGATGATTGCGCTGATTTATTTCTTCTTGATCGGGCTTGGCATTGTCGTCGGTGCGCAGATCAACGCGGCACTGGCGGAAGCCGATCAACCGGGAGTAGAGAGCGGCGCGTACAGGCGTGTGAAGAACGGGGAATGATGGCGTGACGGGATTGATGGCGGGGAAGCGCGGGCTCATCATGGGCCTCGCCAATGATCGGTCGCTGGCCTGGGGGATCGCCAAAAGGTTGAGCGAGGCGGGCGCCG
Organism: Sphingomonas sp.; assembly: GCA_051646545.1. GTDB lineage: Bacteria > Pseudomonadota > Alphaproteobacteria > Sphingomonadales > Sphingomonadaceae > Sphingomonas. The sequence continues at coordinate 2,711 of JBOFDB010000566.1, read as the reverse complement.
AACTCGCTTTTTCCTATCAGGGCGAGACGATGGAAAAGCGGGTGCGCCCTCTGGCGGAAAGCCTGGGGTCGCAAAATCTGTTCGATTGCGACGTCAGCGACATGGCATCGCTCGATGCATTGTTTGAGGGGTTGAAGACGCGCTGGGGGCGGCTCGACTTTGTTGTCCACGCCATCGGCTTTTCCGACAAGAATGAGCTGCGCGGCCATTATTACGACACCAGCCTCGACAATTTTCTGATGACCATGAACATCTCGGTCTACAGCTTTACCGCGGTCGCCAAGCGCGCGCGTCCGCTGATGCCGGATGGCGGCAGCTTGCTGACCTTAAGCTATTACGGCGCCGAAAAAGTCGTGCCGCATTACAATGTGATGGGCGTCGCCAAATCGGCGCTGGAAACGAGCGTTCAGTATCTGGCGGCCGATCTGGGGCCCGAAAATATCCGCGTCAACGCGATTTCGGCGGGGCCGATCAAGACGCTTGCCGCGTCAGGCATCGGCGATTTCCGCCTGATCCTGAAATGGAACGAATATAATGCACCGCTCCGCCGCAACGTGACGATCGAGGATGTCGGCGGCGCAGCACTCTATTTCCTGTCGGACCTGTCGGCAGGCGTGACGGGCGAGACGCACCATGTCGATGCGGGCTATCATGTCGTCGGCATGAAAGCAGAGGATGCGCCGGATATTACGCTGGCTTGATGCGATGGTAACGATCCTGCGCACCGCCGGGCTGCGGGTCGTTATATTTGTCGACGATCACGAACCGCCGCATGTCCATGTTTTCGGGGATGGTGAAACCAAGGTGGAACTGGGCAATGGTCCTGAGGCGATCAAGGTGATATTCTCCATCGGGACCAAGGCGAATGAGCGGCGGCGGGTTGAGCAAATAGTGCGTGATCACCATGCGCTATTGATGATGCGGTGGAACGAATTGCATGGCTGATATCAGCGACGCAGAATGGGCAGCGGCCGAAGAGCGCGGCAATATCGAGCTGGCGATCAAGCCGCGCGCCTTGTCAGCCCGGTATGATGCTGTTTCGGGTCGGCTTGTCATCGATCTGGTCAATGGCAGCGTGTTTGCCTTTCCGCCGCGCCTGGCTGAGGGGCTTGAACACGCAACCGAAGAACAGCTTGCCAAAGTGGAGATTTTGGGCAGCGGGTTCGGGCTGCATTGGGAAGAACTGGACGTCGATTTGAAAGTCGAAAGCGTTTTGGCTGGCCGCTTTGGTTCCAAGAAATACATGACCGAGCGCTTTGGTTCGGCCTGGCGGTTTGCCGACGCCGCGTGAGCCACAATAGCTTCGGCCATCTGTTTCGCGTCACCACCTGGGGGGAGTCGCACGGCCCCGCGATTGGCGCGGTGGTGGATGGCTGCCCGCCGGGCTTGCGCCTGAGCGAGGCCGACATCCAGCCGTTCCTCGACCAGCGCCGCCCCGGCCAATCGCGCTTCACCACGCAGCGGCAGGAACCTGATGAGGTCCGCATCCTGTCGGGCATTTTCGAAGGCCGCACCACGGGCACGCCGATCAGCCTGATGATCGACAATGTCGACCAGCGGTCAAAGGATTATTCCGACGTCGCTGCCGCTTATCGTCCCGGCCATGCCGATTATGCCTATGACGCCAAATATGGCCTGCGCGATTATCGTGGTGGCGGGCGGTCGTCGGCGCGTGAGACGGCGATGCGCGTCGCGGCGGGCGCGGTGGCGCGGCTGGTGATCCCGGAGGTGACGATCACCGCCTGGGTTGAGGCGATTGGCGGCGACGCGATCGATCCCGCCAATTTCGACCCCGCCGAAATTGACCGCAATCCGTTTTTCGCGCCCGATGCCGCGGCGGCAGCACGCTGGGAAGCAGCACTCGATGCGGCGCGCAAGGCAGGGTCGTCGCTCGGCGCGGTAATCGGCTGCGCGGCGGAAGGGGTGCCACCGGGCTGGGGGGCGCCGCTCTATGCCAAGCTTGATGCCGATCTTGCCGCCGCCTGCATGGGCATCAACGCGGTGAAGGGCGTGGAAATTGGCGATGGCTTCGCCGCCGCCGCGCTCAGCGGCGAGCACAATGCCGATCGAATGCGACCGGGCAATGACGGGCCATTGTTCCTCAGCAACCATGCGGGCGGCATCGCCGGCGGCATTTCGACGGGCCAGCCCATTCGCTTGCGCGTCGCGTTCAAGCCGACCAGCTCGATCCTCACCCCGGTCGAGACGATCACGCGCAACGGTGAGGCGACCGATATCGTCACCAAGGGCCGACATGATCCCTGCGTTGGCATTCGCGGCGCGCCCGTGGTCGCGGCAATGGTCGCCATCGTCCTGGCCGATCACAAGCTGCGCCATCGCGGCCAGATCGGCAGCCGGAACGGCTGACCGCCCGAAAGGCTCGAGTCAGGGTCGAACCGGCTGAAATAGGCGGCGGCGAGGCGTAGCGCGGCGCAGCCAAAGCCGGTTCCCGTGCGTCCTATTCCCGCGCGACCGCAGCCACGCGGCCGCTTGTGTGGAGAATTTTATGCGTACCCCCCTGATTTTCGCGATCGCGGCCATCGGCCTTTCGACCTCGGCGATGGCGCAGAGCGACACCGGCAGCCATCATAAGCGCCACAAGGGCAGCGACACCTCGTCGTCGTCCACGACGGACCCGATGAGCACCGGCTCGACCAGCTCGACCGGCAATGACAGCATGTCGCCGTCCTCGTCGTCGCCATCGACCTCGA
>JBOFDB010000535.1:0-1077 GCA_051646545.1 Sphingomonas sp. | reverse complement strand
GGGCCAGCAGGGTCTCGATCAGCCGCTCCTGATCCTTGGCGCGGATTTCCTCATGGCTCGGGGCGCTGATCCAATCGGCCTTGATCTTGGCCCGGAACAGCATTTGTTCGACGCGCTTGCGGCGGGGATAGGGGACGATGAGCACCGCCGTGCCCTTTTTCCCGGCGCGCCCGGTGCGGCCAGAGCGGTGCTGCAGCGTTTCCGCATCGCGTGGGATTTCGACATGGACGACCAGGCTGAGCGTCGGCAGATCAATGCCGCGCGCGGCCACATCAGTGGCGACACAGACGCGCGCACGGCGGTCGCGCAGCGCTTGCAGCGCCTGATTACGCTCATTCTGCGAATGCTCGCCCGACAGGGCCACGACGGTAAAGCCGCGTTCCTGCAAGGTGGCGTGCAGGTGGCGGACATTGTCGCGGGTGGCACAGAACAGCATGGCCGTCTCTGCTTCATGAAAGCGCAGCAGGTTGACGACGGCATTCTCAATCTCGGACGGAGAAATGGTCACTGCCTGATAGCTGATATCCCCATGGCCGCGATCATCACCGACGGTGGAGATGCGCAGTGCTTCGCGTTGGTAGCGCCGCGCCATCGCCTCGATCATCTTGGGGATGGTCGCGGAAAACAGCAATGTGCGGCGGGTCGGCGGCGTTGCTTCGAGCAGCTCCTCCAATTCCTCACGAAAACCCATGTCGAGCATTTCATCGGCTTCATCAAGGACCGCAACGGCGAGCCCCGACAGGTCCAGCGCGCCACGTTCGAGATGATCGCGCAGCCGCCCTGGCGTCCCGACGACGATGGTGGCGCCGGCGCGCAGCGCACTGCGCTCCGCCGACGGGTTCATGCCGCCAACACAGGTGGCGATGCGGCCGCCGACCTTGCCATAGAGCCAGGTAAGCTCCTTGCTCACCTGCAACGCCAATTCGCGGGTGGGCGCGATGACGAGCGCGCGCGGAGCGGCGCTGAACGGCACCTTCCCGGTCTCGTCAAGCAATTCGCTGGCCATGGCGAGGCCAAAGGCAACCGTTTTGCCCGATCCCGTTTGCGCAGAGACCAGCAAGTCCCGCCCGGCCGCCT
>JBOFDB010000208.1:0-8561 GCA_051646545.1 Sphingomonas sp. | reverse complement strand
CGAGCGCGACAAGTTGCTGGCGATGGAGGCGCAAATCGGCAAGCGCGTGATCGGCCAGGCGGCGGCGGTCGAGGCGGTCAGCCGCGCCATCCGCCGCGCCCGCGCCGGCCTGCAGGACCCCAACCGGCCGATGGGCAGCTTCCTGTTCCTCGGGCCGACCGGAGTCGGCAAGACCGAGCTGGCGCGATCGCTCGCCGAGTTCATGTTCGACAGTCAGGACGCGATCGTGCGGATCGACATGTCTGAGTACATGGAGAAGCACTCGGTGTCGCGCATGATCGGCGCGCCGCCGGGCTACGTCGGCTACGACGAAGGCGGCGTGCTGACCGAAGCCGTGCGGCGGCGCCCTTATCAGGTCGTGCTGTTCGACGAAGTCGAGAAGGCGCATGGCGACGTGTTCAACGTGCTGCTCCAGGTGCTCGACGACGGGCGGCTGACCGATGGCCAGGGCCGCACAGTCGACTTCACCAACACGATCATCGTGCTGACGTCGAACCTGGGCAGCCAGTTCCTCTCACAGCTCGCCGATGGCGAAGATGTCGCCTCGGTCGAGCCGCAGGTGATGGAAATCGTGCGCGGGCATTTCCGCCCCGAATTCCTCAACCGTTTGGACGAGATCGTACTGTTCCACCGGCTGGGGCAGAGCGAGATGGCGCCGATCGTCGACATCCAGGTCGCCCGCGTCGCCAAGTTGCTGGCGGATCGCAAGATCAGCATCGACCTGACGCCCGCCGCGCGCGACTGGCTGGGCCGGGTGGGATACGATCCGGTCTATGGCGCCCGTCCGCTGAAACGCGCGGTCCAGCGCTATCTGCAGGACCCGCTTGCCGACCTGATCCTGTCAGGCGGGGTCAAGGACGGGCAGACGGTGCATGTCGACGAAGGCGACGGCGCGCTGCGGCTGACGGTCGCTTAAAAAGAAAAGGGGCGGCTCCGGCAAACGGAACCGCCCCCAGTTCTGGTCTTGAGCGATCGGTTAGAAGCCGAGCTTCACGCCTGCGCGGAAGTTGCGGCCGTAAATGCCCTCGCCACCCTGCACCGGGTTATAGTTGTTGGCGCCATAGGTGATCGGATCGATCGGCGGCAGGCGGTCAAACAAGTTCTGGACGTTGATGTAGAAAGTGAAGTTCTTGCGGACCTTCACGCTCGAATTCAGGTCGAACGTGAAATAATCGGGGACGTCGCAATGCACGAACGGCGCCGACAATAGGCCGCAATCGCCCGGTTGCGTTCCCTGGTCAGCGGCGGACAGGTTGTACCCGCCGAACCAGTTGAGCGTGCCGGTAAAGGTGAACTTGCTGAATTCAACGGTGTTCTGGAGCGTACCGTGCCAGCGCGGAGTGCCCGAACCGGCCGTCAGGTTGAAGTTGCCCAGCGTCCCGGCATAGCGCTCGACCGACCCGTCGGGGAAAGTCGTGCTGAGGTCGATAATGTAGCTCGTATCAACCAGCGTCGACAGCTTGACAGCACCCAGGTTGAAATGGGCCGAGGCACCGATATCGAAGCCCTGCGAATGCTGGGTGTTGGCGTTGACCAGACCCGCCTGCACAAACGCGACACGCGGCCGCGCCGTGGAGAAATTGGGATCGGGCGAGTCGGCAATGACGGTGTAGCCGGCCGGGATTGGCTGGTTCTGGTAATAAGCCTGCAGCGCCGGGCTGTTGCTCGGCGTGGTGATCGCCCCGGTCTTCGTGATGTCATAGAAATCGAAGGTCAGGGTGATGTTGCGGACCGGCGTAAAGCTGACGCCGCCCGTCCAGCTCCGCGACTTTTCAGGCTGAAGATTGGGGCTGGCCAGCGTCGTCTGACCATAGCTGGCCGACCGGATATAGGTCGGGCAGCTGTTAAACGTCGCAAGGCTGCAGCCATATTGGGCCAGATAGGTGTTGTTATACAGCGACGACGCGGCGGTCACGAAACCGGTGGTCGGGATCGCGTTCGCCTCGGCAAAGCTGGGGATACGGAAGCCGCGTGAGAAAGTGCCCCGGAAGATCAACGAATGCACCGGCGTGATCTTCACCCCGACCTTCGGCGAGAAAGCGCTCTGCCCCGAAGAATAGGTGTCGTAGCGGCCCGACGCGTTGACATCGAGGAACTTGAAGATCGGCGCATCGATTTCGCCAAAGCTCGAAGCAACGGTGCGGTGACCCGCCGTGCCAAAGGCGTTGATGACGAAGTAACGCTGCGTCGGTCCATTGGGATCCGCGTTGGCGCTGGGTGCGTTCACACTTTCATAGCGCACCTGTCCGCCAGCGGCGACCTGCAACGGTCCGCCGGGCAGATCAAACAGCCTGCCGGTAATGTTGGCCTGGCCAGAATAGAGTTCCGAACTCGCCTCGACAACATTGTTGGGCGACAGATAGTTGAGCGTCGCCTGGCTGTTGGCAAGCGGGTTGACGAAATTATAGCTGCCGTCGGCGATGACATTCAGCAGATGCTGGATGTAGATATAGCCGTTTTCGATACGGGTCAGGTCGGTGCGCATCGCGACACCATCGATCTGATAATGCCAGTTGCTGTTGATGTCGCCCTTCACGCCCCCGGCAAGCCGATAGGTGCGGCTGCGCGTTTCATTATACTCGGTGATGTTGGGAATACGGCCGAGAATGCGGGCAACCTGGCCCGACGCCGCGAACGGATTGTTCGGGTTGAGGCGCGATCCCGGCGTTGCCGCCGTGCAGCTCGCCTGCGGCAGGCCGCCGACGAGCGGGCAGACATAGACCGGCAGATCGAGCACGAACGAGCCGGGCGCATTGGACGGGCCCGAGGGCGCCGCCGTGCTGAAGCGCGGATAGGTGATGCCGGTCGGCCCGTTGGCGCGGATCGTCGCCGGCGTGCCGCTATAGCTCACATTGCTCTGCAGGAAATTGCCTTCAAGAAAGGCTTCCATGTTCGAACCGAAATCGGCGGTGCCGCGGAACGACACGCCCCAGCGGGTGATGTCAGGCGCAATCACGCCATATTGCCGCACCAGATCGCCCTGGCACACCGTGGCAGGCGCAAGCGGGTTGGCGGCAAATTCCGACGCGGTCAGCGTGTAGGGCCGCTCGCCTGCGATACAGCCTGCCGACGGATTGAGGATCTGGTACCGCCCCGTCTCGCCCGAATTGTCCGTTCCCGCCGGCGCGACGAAGAAGGTCGTTGCGAACAGCGAGCGATCGGTCGAGGTCGAGAAGCCGGGATAGCCGCCATTCGACGGATTGATCGAGCCGCCATTGGGGCCGATGTTCGGTCCGCACACGCCGTTCAGGCAGATGCCCGACTGGTCCTGGGAATTATAGGGATAGGGCCGGTCGCGGTTATACAGCGCGGCCTGATGGTAATAAAAGCCGCTGACATAGGCGTTGAAACCCTGTTTGCCCAAATCGCCAAAGCCAAGCGTGGCGCTGATCCGCTGGGTCGGCGCATCGCCACGGCCGGTAACGCCGCCTTCGGCGCGCGCGCTGATGCCGGTGATCTGACGCTTGGTGATGATGTTGACCACGCCGGCAATCGCGTCGGCGCCGTAAGTTGACGACGCACCGTCGCGCAGCACCTCGACCCGGTCAACGATATCGTCGGGGATGGTGTTAAGGTCGACAAAGTTGCGCGTCGCGTCGTCGGCGATCGGGTAATAGGCGGCGCGCTGGCCGTTGAAGAGCACCAGCGTCGAGTTGGTGCTGAGGCCACGCAGCGAGACCGCCGATGCGCCAGCGGCAAAGGCGCCATTGGCCGTAAACGAGTTGGTGAGCGCCGGGCCGTTATTGGCCGACAGGCGCTGAATGCCTTCCTGAACGGTGTTGATGCCGCGCTGATCAAGATTTTCCGCGGTTACCGTGGTAACGGGCGATGCGGTCGCGCCGCCGAATTGGCGAAGCAGCGTACCGGTAACGACAATCTCGGGGGCATTCTTGTCGTCGGCGGCGGGGGCAGTGCCATTCGCCGACGCAGGGGTTGGATTTTGCGTCGTGTCCTGAGCGACGGCCGGGCTCGCGATCAACGCGGCCATAAGCGCGAACGGCGCGACGGTAGCACGCCAGTGTCGGCGCGCCGAATGTGTCGGATGGATCATGTATTTACTCCTCACTAGCCGTTGTCAGCGGCTTTCCTGTTCCCGCGCGCCAGCCACCCCCCGGCGTACAGACGACAACGCGGATGGACGGGATTTTTGTTAGGATTTTCGCGAGGTGTAAATTAGCGGCGCTAGCTTTGATGCGTTTTTGTCGCGGCCACGTAACATAAATGCCACATTTGATTCCATAATGGAACGATCTGGCGACGTAACGTCAAGCCGCTACCGACCGACCGGCATCGGCCCGGCCATCAGCAACGGGTCGATCTTGGCCTCGCGCCATTTGAGGCTCCAGTGAAGATGGGGGCCGGTGGCGCGGCCGGTCATGCCCGACCGCGCGATTTCCTGGCCGCGACGGACATGATCGCCCGCTTTCACCTCGATCTGCGACAGATGCAGAAACGCGCTCGACAGGCCCATGCCGTGATCGACCATCAAGAGATTGCCTTCGAGCGTGAACGGATGATCGGCCGCCAGGATGACGACGCCGTCGGCGGGCGCGACCACCGGGGTGCCGACCGGCACCGCGACATCGGTGCCCGAATGATAGCTGCCCGCCTCGCCATTGGCATAGATGCGCTGCGAGCCGAACAGCGTTGAGATGCGGCCTACGGCGGGCCACAGGAACGGCTGGTCCCAGCCATGCGCATCGGTCACCATTGCGCGCGCCGCGTTGATCTGGGCGAGCTCGGCCGGGCGGATCTTTTCAAATTCGGGCTGGGGCACCGGATATTTGGGCAAGGTCGGCAGCCGCGAAATGTCCCAGCCGCGCGGGGAAATCGTGAGCGGGTCGGTAACGACACCGCCCGACGCCAGCCGCGCGACGAGCACCGCGATCGGCTTTGCATCGCGATCAAACGCGATGAGGAAACGGCCGTCGGGGGTGAGAGGCAAGGCTGTACCATCCAGGCTGAGCGCGACGGTGCCGGGCGGCGCATGGCCGATGATCGCGCCGCCCTGCGTCATCGGGCCTTTCAGGATGAAGCCACTGGCATCCGGGCCATTGCGCGATGCACTGGGGCGCGGGGCTGGATCGAGCGGCGGCAGCGTCGGTCGCGCGGTGGCCGTGGTCCTATGGACAGGCGGCGATGGAGCCTGGGCAAGCGCGCTGGCCGAGGCAAGCGCGACTGCCAACGCCATCGCAAGGCGGTGCCGCCTCATCGCCCCGTTATCGCGCGCGTGGCGATTTCCGGGCTGGCATAGGCTTCCTGCCGCCGGACGCTCCAATAGCGCAATTCCTCCAGCGCAATGCGCTCGCCAGTCACCGCGCACAGCACATGGTCACCGGGCGCCAGCACGCGAAAGCCGTTGGCCAGATAATGGAGCCGGGCAGGGCGGTCGTTATGGGACATCAACATGGGCATGACTCAAAGCAATTTCGGCTGGTCGGCGCGCGGGACCGACCGGGCTTTGTCATAGGGCTTGGTGGCAGCGCCCTCAACCCGCACGTCGAGCGGGCCATCCCGGAAGTGCAATGTCAGTGCGCCCGCCTCGCGCGCCGCCGCAGCACTGGTCAGCACCGTGCCATCGGGCCGGGCGGACGCGCGGACATAGCCGCGCTGGAGCAGGGCATCGGGATTGACCGCCTCCAGCAGCCGCGCGGTCCGCTCAAGATGCGCGCGCGCGGCCTCCAGCCGCTGCTCGAGCATGGCAGGGCGAAGTACCGCCCCGGTGCGATCAATCTCGCGGCGCGCGCGCGCTGCCCGGGCGGTGAGCGCGCGGTCGAGGCGCGTGGCGGCATCGTCCATCCGCTGGCGTTGCGGCCCGAGCAGGGCGTCGCGACGCGGCAGCAGCCGCGCCAGCGCGGTCAGCCGTTCGCGCCCGCGCTCGACATGGCGGCGGGCACAACGGTCGAGCCGGGTGCCCAGCCCCTCGACGCTCGCGATCAGGTCGGCGCGAACCGGCACCGCCATTTCGGCCGCAGCGGTGGGGGTGGGGGCGCGACGATCAGCGGCGAAATCGGCAAGGCTGGTGTCAGTCTCATGCCCCACTGCCGAGATGATGGGCACGCGGCACGCGGCGATGGCGCGGACCACGGGTTCCTCATTGAACGCCCACAAATCCTCGATCGACCCCCCGCCACGCGCGACGATGATGAGGTCGGGGCGCGGCACCGGGCCGTCGGTCGGCAGTGCATCGAGGCCCTGTATCGCGGCGGCGACTTGCCGCGCCGCGCCGTCACCCTGCACCAGCACGGGCCATAGCAGAACATGGCTGGGGAAGCGATCCGCCAGGCGATGGAGAATGTCGCGGATCACCGCGCCGGTGGGTGACGTCACCACGCCGATGACGCGCGGCAAATAGGGCAGCGGCTGCTTGCGTTCGGGCGCAAACAGGCCTTCTGCCGCCAGCTGCGCCTTCAGCCGCTCAAACAGCGCCATCAACGCGCCTTCCCCGGCGAGCTCCAGCCGATCGATGACGATCTGATATTTGGATCGACCGGGATAAGTGGTGAGCTTGCCCGTGGCGATGACATCCAGCCCGTCCTGCGGCGCGAAGGGCAGCGCGGCGGCCGCGCCTTTCCAGATCACCGCGTCGATCACCGCCGCCTCGTCCTTCAGGGTCAGATAGGCGTGGCCCGAAGCGGCGCGCTTATAGCCCGAAATCTCGCCGCGCAGGCGGACATGGCCGAATTCGTTCTCCACGACGCGCTTCAGCCGCCCGGCCAGGTCGCTGACGCTCATCGGCGCGGCGTTGTCGCCGGGCGGCACCTCGGCTACCAGCCGCCCACGTGTCTCGGGAAAATCACTGGCCATGGCGGAATTGATCAACGTCCTTTTGGTGGGATCGGGTGGGCGTGAACATGCGCTGGCGTGGAAGCTGGCGCAATCGCCCCGGCTGGGCACGCTCCATGCCGCGCCGGGCAATCCCGGGATAGCGCAGGTGGCGCGGCTCGCAAGCCTGGATGTGACGGATCACGCTGCGGTGGGGGCGTTTTGCGTGGAGAACGCGATCGGGCTAGTGGTGATCGGGCCGGAGGCGCCGCTGGTAGCGGGGCTGGCGGATGATCTGCGCACGGCCGGCATCGCGGCGTTCGGGCCGAGCGCGGCGGCGGCGCAATTGGAAGGCTCCAAGGGCTTCAGCAAGGATTTGTGCGCGCATGCCGGCATTCCGACGGCAGGCTATGAGCGCGTCGATAGCCTGGCGGCGGCGCGCGCCGCGCTTGCCCGCTTCGGCGCGCCGGTGGTGGTGAAGGCCGATGGCCTGGCGGCGGGCAAAGGCGTGACGGTGGCGATGACGATGGCGGAAGCCGAGGCCGCGGTTGCGGCGATCTTCGCCGGGCCGGGGTCCGCCGTGATCGAGGAATTTCTGACGGGCGAGGAAGCTAGCCTGTTCGTGCTGACCGATGGCCACGCGATCATGCCATTCGGCTCGGCGCAGGATCACAAGCGCGTCGGCGATGGCGACACCGGCCCCAATACCGGCGGCATGGGCGCCTATTCGCCCGCGCGCGTGCTGACGCCCGACCTGGAGGCACGCGCGATCGATGAGATCGTTCGCCCCACGGTCGCGGCGATGGCGGCGGCGGGAACGCCCTTTTCCGGCGTGCTCTATGCCGGGCTGATGCTGACCGCTGACGGCCCCAAGCTGATCGAATATAATGCCCGCTTCGGCGACCCCGAATGCCAGGTGCTGATGGCGCGGCTGGAAAGCGACTTGCTCGACATCATGCTGGCCGTGGCGGAAAGTCGGCTGGCCGACCAGCCCGCGCCGCGCTTCGCCGCTGATCCGGCGCTGACGGTGGTGATGGCGGCGCAGGGCTATCCGGGCACGCCGGAGACTGGCGGCGCGATCACGGGCATCGCGGCGGCCGAGGCCATTGGCGGCTTGGTCTTCCAGGCGGGCACGGCAATGAAGGACGGCACGCTAGTGGCCAGCGGCGGCCGTGTCCTTGCCGTCACCGCGCGCGGTGCGACCGTCGCCGAGGCGCAAGCCGCCGCCTATCGCGCGGTCGACGCGATCGACTTCCCCACCGGCTTTTGCCGCCGCGACATTGGCTGGCGCGAGGTCGCGCGGGAGGGGGGAGCCGGGGCCTGACCCAAGGTTCGTCATTGCGAGGAGCGGAGCGACGACGCAATCCAGCGTCCAGGCGCTGGACTGGATTGCTTCGCGTGCGCTCGCAATGACGACCTCAGGCAAGGGTAAAGCCAAAGCTCGACGGGTCGTGATTATGCCGTGATTATATCGCCACGCAGTCTCAGATCGTCACCCCAGCGAAAGCTGGGGTCGCTTGCGGCACCAGACCCCAGCTTTCGCTGGGGTGACGGATGAGGACGGCGCGGCAGCCAAGAGGAAGGCGCGGCAGCCTACCCCACCGCGCTCACCAACAGCTTGTCGATGCGGCGTCCGTCCAGATCGACAATTTCGAACTTCCAGCCCTGTTCGGCAAAGCTCTCGCCCTCCTCGGGCAGGCGCTTGAGAACCGCGAGCGCCAGCCCTGCGACGGTCGCATAGTCGCGGTCCTCGGGCAGGTCGAGGCTGAGCCGTTCGGCAAGCAGATCGACCGGCA
>JBOFDB010000536.1:0-2446 GCA_051646545.1 Sphingomonas sp. | reverse complement strand
ACCAGGGAACTGCGCGGCAAGTTGCGCGGCGGATTCGCGCAGAAAATCGCCCGAAATATCGATGGGAATATAAGCGGCAGGCGCAATGGCACCGAGCAACAGCGGCGTCTTGGCCGACGATCCCGAGCCGAACTCGACGACCGCACGCCCCTGCCCTACCGCGGCGGCAATCGCCGGCCCTGCTTGGCTAAGGATCGCACGCTCAGTGCGCGTCGGATAATATTCGGGAAGGTCAGTAATGTCCTCAAACAGCTCCGAGCCGCGATGATCGTAGAACCAGCGCGCCGGAATGGCGCGCGGGCGCGAGGCGAGGCCGGTCAGCACATCGGCACGAAATGCCGGGTCTGCCAGGCTCGCCTGGCCATCCTCGATTTCCTGCTTGAGCACGGTCACAAATCCTTGGCGAGGCGAACGCCGGTAAATTGCCAGCGCTGATGCGGATAAAAAAAGTTGCGATAGCTGGCGCGCACATGCCCGCGCGGCGTCGCGCACGATCCGCCGCGCAACACGCTTTGCCCGCTCATGAACTTGCCATTATATTCGCCGACCGCGCCTTCGGCCGCGCGAAAACCGGGATAGGGGCGGAAAGCACTGCCTGTCCATTCCCACACATCGCCAAACCAGGCGGGGCTGCCGGGGGACGGTCTGGGTTCAACCGGCCCGGCGCGATCGAGCTGATTGCCGCCGTCAGGGTCCGCGCCCGTGGCGGCGGCTTCCCATTCGGCTTCGGTCGGCAGCCGCGCGCCCGCCCAGCTGGCATAGGCATCGGCTTCGTAGAAGCTGACATGCGTCACCGGTGCGGCAGGATCGATCGGGCGGCGACCATCAAGCCCGAAGCGCGTCCATTGCGTGCCGTCATAACGCCAATAGAGCGGGGCGTCGATCTGTTCGGCCTTGACCCAGGCCCAGCCGTCAGACAGCCACCAGCGCGGATCGGCATAACCGCCATCGGCGATAAATGCCTGCCACTCGCCATTGGTGACGGTGCGATCGGCGATGGCGTGCGGGGCGAGCAGCGCGGCGTGGCGCGGGCCTTCGCTATCAAAGGCGAAACCGTCGCCCTGATGGCCGATCTCCACGACACCGCCTGCCCGCTCGATCCAGCCCATCGGCGCCGGCATCGCCACCGGCACTTTGCGCTCGGCGGGCCACAGCGCGGGTTCAAGCGGGTTTTGCGCGAACAGATGCAGGATATCGGTCAACAGCAATTCCTGATGCTGTTGCTCGTGGTGGCAGCCAAGCTCAACCAGCGTCAGCGCCGCCGGGGGCAGCGTCGGCATCGCGGCGACCAGCGCCGCATCGACCGCCGCGCGATACGCGATCACGTCGTTCAGGCTGGGGCGCGTGATGAGGCCGCGATTGGGCCGGGCATGGCGATCCCCTTCGGCGTTATAATAGCTGTTGAACAGGAAGGGCCAGCGCTCATCATATACGCGATAACCCGGCACATGATCACGCAGCACAAAGGTTTCAAAAAACCAGCTGGTATGGGCCAGATGCCATTTGGCGGGCGAGGCGTCGGCCATGGACTGAACAGTCGCATCGGCATCGGAGAGGCGCGCGACGAGCGCGAGCGACAGCCCACGCACCGCCTGAAACCGGCGCGCCGCACTGTCGTTGGTGATCGCTAGCCTATTGCCTGGCATCGCCGTTCACTTTCTCAATCAAGATTCCGCTGGGGTGCGGGGGTTACCGGGACGCTCCCGGCACCCATAAAATGTCGGCAGCACCCATCATGTTCGTTGCGCGCGCGCAAACGAACAGAAAATCGGACAGTCGGTTCAAATAAGTCACCGCTTCGGGATTCAGCGAAACGTTACGCGCCGCCGCGACCGCCGAGCGTTCGGCGCGGCGGGTAATGGCGCGGGCCAGGTGCAAGGCGGCGGCGGCGGGCGTGCCGCCGGGCAGGATGAAGCTGGTGAGCGGTTGCAGCTGCGCGGTCAGCGAATCGATCTCGCTTTCCAGCCGCGCGACCTGGCGAGCCGTGATGCGCAGCGCCCCGTCGGCACCGGAAAAGTCGCTGGCCTGGGTGGCGATATCGGCGCCAAGGTCGAACAAGTCGTTCTGGACATGCTTTAACGTGGCGGCGAGGGCGTGATCCCCCAAAGCGACGATCGCAACGCCAATCGCGCTATTCGCTTCATCGACATCGCCCATTGCGGCCAGGCGGGCATCATCCTTGGCGACACGCGACCCATCGACCAGGCCCGTGGTGCCGTCATCGCCGGTGCGCGTGTAGATGCGGTTGAGCTTGACCATCGCAAAGCCCCCGCAGTGACGATCAGGTACGGCCGGTCAGGAAGAGGATGAGCACCACGATCATGATCGCAAGTGCCTGAAAAAAGATGCGGAACTGCATCATCTTGTTCGACCGCACACCCGCCGCGCTGGGCCCGGTGCCTTTCAGATCGGCCTCGGTCGTTTGCAGGAAAATGACGATGCCGCG
>JBOFDB010000336.1:0-3670 GCA_051646545.1 Sphingomonas sp. | reverse complement strand
GCAGAGGCAGACAGCATATTGCGGATCAGCGCACCGACCAGCTTTGCGACCAATTGGCTGGCCGGACGGCTGGGGGCGTTCCAGCTTGCCAAGCCCGGCCTCGCCGTTCGGCTGGAGGTGGAGGACCGGGTCGTCGATTTCGTGCGCGATGAGGCGGATATCGCTATCCGTTTTGCAAGACCGCCCTGGCCCGGCGTGCGGCACGAATTCCTGATGCGGATTGCCGTGGCACCATTTGCCAGCCCGACCCTTTTGGCGGCGCATCCGCCTGTACAGAACGCTGCCGACATTCTGGCGCTGCCGCGGCTGCCCGACGAAGAATGGTGGGCATTATGGCAATGTGCCGCCGGCATTGCCGACCATGATGCGGGCAATACCGCTCCCTTTGGTATCCGTTTCGATTCGCAGGTATTGGCGGGTAGCGCGGCGATTAACGGTCATGGCGTTGCCTTGCTGACACCTGTTTACTGGCAGGCGCAGATTGGCGCGGGGCAACTTGTTCAGCTTTGGCCTGTCGCTGGCATTTGGGACACGTGTTGCTGGCTCGTCTATCCAGAAGCAAAGCGCAATCAGCCCAAAATCCGGGCGTTTCGCGACTGGATTATGGCCGAGATGAAGGCGTCGGCAGCGAGCGATTGCCACGGCATTCTCGAGCCGCCCCGGGACGCCTGACCCCTTGGCGCTGGCCGGTGCCCTCTGCTAGGCGCGAGCATGGCTGCTGATCTTTCCACCGATACCGCCCCGTCTCCCTAACCCCCGATCGGCATTTTCGACGCACCGTTCAGGCATGATCGGCGTCCGAGCCCCAGATACGCCGGAAGATTTTCAGGTAAAGCAGGCGTGCCAGCAGGAGCAAGACGATCCACGGCACGGCGACGGTGACCACCACGACAATCGCGTTGAGCGCAAAATTGAGCGAGGTCAGGCCGAGTTCCAGGGCATTGTAAAACGGGCCACCCGAATCGACACCCAGCAGACCCTGCGCGGCTTCGTAATGATACGTCACTGGCGTGGTGGCGAGCGAAGCTAGGTTATCGCGTCGTTGGGCGGCGTTGGCACTGACCTGGTCTTGGAGGTCATTTATCTTTTGCTGCAGCGTTGCCTGCTCCTTCGCCTCGGGGGGCAGGGCAGCAAGCTGCCGCTGCAATTGGGTGAGGTTACCGTTAAGGTGCGCGGAGTCGTCGTCGATGTTCCTGATGGCCTTCCCCGCATCGGCCGAGGTGATGGCCGCTTCGGCCAATTTGCCGCCAGCCCGGGCCACGGCCGCAATGCCGTCTTTCGAAAATTTGCGGGCGAGGATGGGGTCGAGCAGCAGTTCCAGCTGGCCCGACACTGCATTGGGGTCGCTGCCAGCTTGATAATGCAGCCCGGCAATGCGGCAATGCGCCGCCCCAAGAGCTTCGCAGGCCTGCGCATGGGCTTCCTGGACCTCGGCAATACGGTCTGCGGCAATTCGGAAGCGATAGTCATAATCGAGCGCGATGCCGGCAGCCTCTGTGACATTGACATTAGGGCCGTCCACCATGTTATCGGCCGTCGCCTCCGGAGCCGCGCCATTCCCACGCGATTTATCGCCAGCTTTACAGCCGCTTAGAGCAATGGCGAGCACAACAACGGTCAGCATCTTGTTCATGAGGCACCTCCCACCGGATGGCGCGTCAATATCCCACTAAAATGATATAGTAAAGGCAATTGCCCCATTTCTGCCACAATTCAACCGCTGGCGCTGGACGCACCGCGCCGCTAACGACGATGCGATAATGAATGACGCCGTGACCGATACCGACCCGTCTCCCGAACCCCCGATCGGCATTTTCGATGCGTCGTTCGACAGTGCGCTTTCCGAGCGGTACCTCGTTTATGCGCTCTCCACGATCACCGCGCGGTCGCTGCCCGATGTGCGTGATGGGTTGAAACCGGTGCATCGCCGCCTGCTCTGGGCGATGCGGTTGCTGCGGCTCGATCCGGCGCAGGCGTTCAAAAAGTCGGCGCGCGTCGTCGGCGACGTGATCGGCAAATATCACCCGCATGGCGACGCTTCGGTTTATGACGCGATGGTCCGCCTCGCCCAGGATTTCGCGTTGCGCTATCCGCTGGTCGACGGGCAGGGCAATTTCGGCAATATCGATGGCGATAACGCCGCCGCCTATCGCTATACCGAAGCCCGGCTGACCCAGGTCGCGATCGACCTGATGGATGGGCTGGACGATGACGGCACCGATTTCCGCCCGACCTATAATGGCGAGGAGGAAGAGCCCGAGCTGTTCCCCGGCCTGTTTCCCAATCTGCTGGCCAATGGCGCGGCCGGCATTGCGGTGGGCATGGCGACGAGCATCCCGCCGCACAACGCCGCCGAGCTGATCAACGCCGCCATCCACCTGATCGACGATCCCAAGGCCGATGACGCGGCGGTGCTGGGCTTTGTGCAGGGGCCTGATTTTCCCACGGGCGGGCTGGTCGTCGATAGCCCCGCCGCGATTGCGGAGGCTTATGCCACCGGTCGCGGCGCCTTTCGGGTGCGATCGCGCTGGCATGTCGAGGATCAGGGGCGCGGCACCTGGGTCGCGGTTGTCACCGAGATTCCCTATGGGGTGCAGAAGGGCAAACTGATCGAGGCGCTGGCCGCCATCGTCAACGACAAGAAGCTGCCGATCCTGGCCGATGTGCGCGATGAATCGGATGCCGAAATCCGCATCGTGCTTGAGCCGCGGGCGCGGACGGTCGATGTCGATACGCTGATGGAAAGCCTGTTCCGCCTGTCGGACCTGGAGACGCGCTTTTCGCTCAATCTCAACGTGCTGGATGCGCAGCGCACCCCCCGGGTGATGAGCCTGCGCCAGGCATTGCTGGCATGGGTCGACCATCAATTCATCGTGCTTCAGCGCCGCACCCGCTTCCGGCTCGGCAAGATCGCCGATCGGCTGGAGCTGGTCGATGGCTATATCATCGCCTTCCTCAACCTTGATCGCGTGATCGAGATCATCCGGACCGAAGACGAGCCCAAGCCAGTGATGATCGCCGAATTCGCGCTGACCGACCGGCAGGCCGAAGCGATCCTCAACATGCGGCTGCGCAGCTTGCGCAAGCTGGAAGAGATGGAGCTGCGCCGCGAACGCGATGACCTTTCCGCCGAGCGCGAGGTGCTGGAGGCGCTGCTCAATTCCGACGCGCGGCAGAAGACGCGGATGAAGAAGGATCTGGGCAAGCTGTTGGAGCGCTACGGCCCCGAAACCGCGCTCGGCAAGCGACGAACGACGATCGCCGAGGCCGGGCCGGTCAAGGAAATCCCGCTTGAAGCGATGATCGAGCGCGAGCCGATTACCGTCATCCTGTCGCAGCGCGGCTGGATCAGGGCGATGAAGGGGCATATCGAGCTTGCCTCTGCGGAAGCGCTCAAGTTCAAGGAAGGCGACGGCCCCGGCTTTGCCTTTCATGCGCAGACGACCGATAAATTGCTGCTCGCGGCGGAAAATGGCCGCTTCTACACGCTGGCGGCGGACAAGCTGCCGGGCGGGCGCGGGTTCGGCGAGCCGGTACGGCTGATGATCGACCTGGAAGGCGAGGTCGGCATCACCGCGCTGTTGCCGGCGAGCGCGGCGGAGAAGCTGCTGGTCGCGGCGAGCGACGGGCGCGGCTTCATCGTCAAGGTGGCCGACGTCATTGCCGAGAC
>JBOFDB010000604.1:0-5332 GCA_051646545.1 Sphingomonas sp. | reverse complement strand
GCCAGGGCTGGGGATGGCTTGACCCCGTTCATCCCGATGATCGGGAGCGCGCCCTTGCCCAATGGCAGCTTGCACCCAGCCAGGGCCGCTATGAAGCTGAATACCGGATCCGGGACGCCGCCACCGGCGATTATCACTGGTTTCAGACGCGCGCCGCGCCGGTGCGCGACGTAAACGGCCGCATCATCGAATGGCTGGGCACCTCAACCGATATCCATGACCTGCGCCAGTTGCAGGAGCGTCAACAGTTGCTTGTTGCGGAACTGCAGCATCGCGTCCGCAATATCCTGACCGTGGTCCGATCGGTCTTTGCGCGGACGGTCGAAACCGGCCGGTCGATTGAGGAGATTGCGGACCATTTCAAGGGTCGGCTCGATGCCATGGCCCGCACCCAGGCGGTCGTCACCCAGACGGCGAGCGGGACGGTCGACCTTGAAAATCTTATCCGCGACGAATTGCTCAGCGTTGGCATCACTGACGGCGTGCGCCTCAGCATCTCCGGCCCCGATCTCCCCCTACCCGCTTCGGTTGCCGAATCGATCGGTCTGGCAATTCATGAACTCACCACCAACGCGGTCAAATATGGTGCGCTGAGGGAAAGCGGCGGCCAAGTCGACATTCATTGGGAGATTAACCTAGTTGAGCAAGGCCAGCGCCGCCTCACCCTTATATGGCGTGAACAAGGCGTGCCCGCTGTCGGCATGAAACCGGCCCATCATGGCTTTGGGAGGGAACTGATCGAGCGGGCATTGCCTTATCGCCTTGGTGCAGAAACCCAGCTGGAATTCAGGGGTGGCGGCGTGCGGTGCTCTATCTCGCTGCTGCTCCCCGACGATGGCCAGGTTGCGCAAATTGAATGGGGCCGATGATGACTCAATCAGTCCGGCTTGCCGGAAAACGCGTGCTGATCGTGGAGGACGAATATTTCATCGCTGCCGATATCGGCCGGGCGCTGGCGGGGTGCGAGGCAGTGGTGCTGGGCCCGGCGGGCGATATCGATAAGGCAATGGCCTTGCTTGACGCGGGGCCGGTGGATGCCGCCGTGCTCGACGTCAATCTTGACGGCCGTCGCTCCTTTCCGATCGCGGACCGGCTGGCGGCGCGATCGGTCCCCTATCTGTTCGTGACGGGGTATGATGGCTGGGCCTTGCCCGAAAATCACCGTGGCGCGCCCCGCCTTTCCAAACCCTTTGCCATGCACGCCGTCCTGGCCGAAATCGATCGCTTGATCGCAATGCCCTGAAGGTCGCGACATGGCATTTCCTCTTTAACGATCAGCGCTGCCAGGCTCGGCCTGCTTGCGATGCTGTTCGGCCAGCACCGATGGCGGGATGACGCCGCTTGCCGCGACCTGCGCCTTGTTCATCAACCCTGAGACGATGTGGCCTGCGCCCGACTGCATTGCCTGCCAGCCATCGGCGGCAACCTTGGCCGGGTCGGCCTTTTCGCTGGCGCCGATCTTGGTGTCTTCCATGCCCGCGCGCGCGAAGAATTCGGTCTCGGTCGCGCCGGGCATCAGCGTCGTCAGCGTGACCCCCTGATGGTCCTTGATCTCGTTACGCAACGCCTCGGTAAAATTGTCGATAAACGCCTTGGTGGCATTATAGACAGCGTTGAACGGCCCGGGGATGTACCCCGCGATCGACCCCGTCACCAGCACCTTGCCTGATCCTTGCGCGACCATCTCGCTCAGCACTTTTTGAAGCAGGTAAGTCGTGCCGACGATGTTGGTGTCGATCGTCCGCCGCCAATCCTCAACGGCCTCCTCCAGAAACGCACCGCCCTGGCCGCGCCCGGCATTGGCGCAAAGCACGTCGATGCGGCGACCCTGCACCGCTGCCAGCAACCGATCGACGCCGTCGATTGTCGCCAAATCCGCCTCAACCGATTCGATGTGTGTGCCGAACTGCTCAAAATCGCGCGCGGCGGCATCGATCAACGGCTCGTCGGCGACGACGATCACGTCATAGCCATCCTTTGCCGCGCAAGTCGCCAGCTCAAAGCCGATACCCGTCGAGGCGCCGGTCACGATCGCCAAACCCTTGCTCATGATGTTGTCTCCAATTGCCGTCCGAGGCCGGGCTTGAGCACGACCTTCGTCACCTCGTTCTGATCATCCTTGAACATCTGATACGCCTGCGGCGCCTCTTCGAGGTCGAGCCGGTGCGAGATGAGGAAGGTGGTGTCGATCTTGCCCTCAAGAATCGCCTCAAGCAGCGCGGGCATGTAATGCTGTACATGCGTCTGCCCGGTCTTGAGCGTCAGGCCCTTTTCCATCAGCGCGCCGAGCGGAAATTTGTCGACATAGCCGCCATAGACGCCGGGCATGGAAACGCGGCCGCCTTTGCGGCACGACAGGATCGCCTGGCGGATGGAATGGGTGCGATCCGTGGCGAGGTACACCGCCGCCTTCAACTCATCGACGATATTGTCGAAATACAGGCCATGCGCTTCCAGCCCGACCGCGTCGATCACCGCGTCGGGACCAATGCCGCCGGTCATCAGCATCAGCGCATAGCTGACATCGACATCCTCATAATTGATCACCTCGGCGCCGAATTGCTTGGCAAGCGCCAGCCGCCCGGGATTGTGGTCAATCGCGATGACGCGTTCCGCGCCCATCAGGAACGCCGATTGCACGCTGAACAGCCCGACGGGCCCCGCGCCCCACACCGCCACGGTATCGCCGGGCTCAATCTCCGCATTTTCCGCCGCCATCCACCCCGTCGGCAGAATGTCGGACAGGAACAGCACCTTATCGTCAGGTACGCCTTCCGGGATCACGATCGGCCCGACGTCGCTGAACGGCACACGGACATATTCGGCCTGCCCGCCCGAATAGCCGCCCGTCATGTGGCTATAGCCGAACAACCCCGCCATCGGCTGGCCGTAGAGTTTTTCGGCAATATCCTGATTATCCGCCGGCAGGCCGTTGTCGCAGGCCGAATATTGGTGCTTGGTGCAGTAATAGCAGCTGCCGCAGGCGATGGTGAACGGCACCACCACGCGCTGGCCAATCTGCAGCGTCGATTCAGCGCCAATCTCCACCACCTCGCCCATGAATTCATGGCCAAGCACATCGCCTGCCTGCATCGTCGGGATATAGCCGTCGTAAAGGTGCAGATCGGACCCGCAGATCGCGGTCGAGGTCACGCGGATGATGGCGTCGCGCGGGTTGACGATGCCGGGGTCATCCACCGTATCGACGCGGACGTCGTGCTTGCCGTGCCAGGTGAGCGCGCGCATTACTGGCCTTCCTTTTCGAACATGGTGCGATTACGCGCTGCCGTGGCGACTTCGCCCGTTTCCATCAGCTGTTTGAAACGGCGCAAGTCGCGGCGGGCCTGGATCTGCGGTTCGCGCTGGAATATCTTGGCGATGATCTTGCCGATGGCACCGCCGGGCGGATCATAGGCGATCGTCGCGGTGACGACCGTGCCCCGATCACCTGCGTCATCAAACCGCACCTTGCCCGAATTGGACACGTCCGCGCCGTCATCGGACTGCCAGGAAAACCACTGACCGGGTGCTTCGTCGGTCACGGTTGCATCCCATTCGACCGTCGCCCCGGCGGGCGCCTTTACCACCCAATGCGATCGGCGCGGATCGATCACGTCGATCCTGACGACATTTTCCATGAAACGCGGCAGGTTCGCAAAGTCGCGGAAAAAATCATAAAGATCGTCGGCGCGGCGATTGATCGTCACCGACGTCGCCGACAGCGCACGCGCTGGCTTGATGTCGGTGCGCGATTCGTGCGGCGCGTCTTGCAGCGTGTCAGCCATGCCAAAACCTTTGGATTTTGCGGTCTGAACGCCCCCGGCAGACGCGTCGATCCGCCGGAAATCGGCCATTATCAATGCAAGTTAGGCGATGATCACCCGTTCCGCGCCACACCGCCGATTGCGACCGAACGCATGTAATCTCGGGCGGCGACAGCAGGCGCTAGACTGCGGCAGCAATGGAGACCTTCAAATGACCGAACATGACACCGCCTATTTCAGAATGCGCGCGCGCCGCGAAAGGCTGATGGCGGCAAGCTGCCAGGACGCAGCCCTTGCCGACATCCATCTCGATCTCGCCAATCGTTACGACGCCCGCGTCGCGGCCGCGCAAAGCTGCCATGTGCCCAAGGCGGACAACGGCCGGCCCGTCATCAGAATTTAACATCCCCGTAACAGAGCGGCGCCGCAACGCGCGGGGAAGCTCTGTCGAATGCCGCATATTCTTGTCGTAGAAGACGATCCAGGATCGGCCGATGCCATCGCCGCGATCCTGGGCGATGAGGGGATGAAAGTCGCGCGTACCGATAATGCCGCTCAGGCATTTCTGCTCGCCCGCGACACCGAATTTGATGGCATTGTGCTCGACCGGATGTTGCCGGGTGGGTTGGACGGTATTGGCCTGCTCGACATGCTGCGTGCGGCAGGCGCGACGACGCCGGTGCTGATTCTGAGCGCGCTGTCGGCGCTGGAAGACCGAGTGCGTGGGTTGCGCGCGGGCGGCGATGATTACCTCGCCAAGCCGTTCGAACCGATTGAGCTTGCCGCGCGCGTTCAAGCGCTGGTCCGCCGTGGTCGCGCCCAGACCGCGCCGTCGATCCTCGATGCAGGCCGCGTCAGGATCGATCCTCTCCAGCGCCAGGCATGGGTCGATGGCGTCGCCATCGATTTGCTGCCGCGGGAATTGCAATTGCTCGATTATCTTGCCCGCCGTCCCGACCGACCGGTGACGCGCGCGATGATTTTCGAGGACGTCTGGGGCTATCGCTATGACGCGCGCACCAATGTGATCGACGTGCATATCACCCGGCTGCGGCGCAAGATCGAACGCGCCGATACGCCGACGATCATCGAAACCTTGCGGGGGATTGGCTATGTCTATCGCGGCGCTCAGACGCTGGAGCCGTAGTTCGAGCGCGCGGTTCGCGCTGCTTTTCCTGCTGCTGTTCGGCTCGGCTTCGGCAACGCTGTTTGCCTTTGTCTATTACCGGTCGATCGCCTATTTCGACGCGCAGACCGATGAGTGGCTGGCGCGCGAAACGGGCCGGGCGCTTGACCCCGCCGTCGACCGCACATCGTTGATCAAGCGCGTTGAAACGCACAATATCCATGATCTGACGCATCAGCGCGGCTTTGCGCTTTTTGATGCCCATGGGCGACGGCTGAGCGGTGACATTCTGGCGCTGCCGCCGGGTATCACCGCTGGCGAGCCCGTTGAGCTGACTGCGCCGACAACGCGGGGACCGGCGCCGTTGCGGCTGATGATCCGGGTGATCGACAATGGCGATCGCTTCGTCGCAACGCAGGATTTGCGCCAGACCCAGGCTTAC
>JBOFDB010000609.1:0-1446 GCA_051646545.1 Sphingomonas sp. | reverse complement strand
TTCATACATGATGCCGAGCGCGCCATCATCAGCGGCGGGTTCAAAATCGAGCGCGCCGGGCTCCAGCCCGTCACTCACCCGAATCGCGGTGATTGCGCAGCCCTTGCCGGCCAAATCATCGCCCAGGCCAATTGCGTCGAGCATGCGCTGCGGACCGGCGGCAATGGCCGAGGCGCGACCGTCAAATCCCGCCGCGAGCATGGTGTCGGGATCGGCAGGGTCGATGACGACCGAGGACAGCCCGTGCGCGTCGAGCGCGATAGCGAGGGTGGAGCCCACCAGCCCGCCGCCCAGGATGATGACATCAGCGGTAAACATAGGGCGTGCCTTAACGCTTCCCTGCCCCCCTGCCAATCGCGCCGCTTGACGAGGGACTCCGGACGCGCGATTCTGCCACCGGAACATCGCGTGCACATTTCGCGGTGAATCGGCGAACGGATCGGGACATAGCCATGGCGAGCCACGCCCAACGCCCCATGTGGCGCGACACGTTGCGCACCGGCGCGCGGCGCAGCGGCGCGATGATCGCGGCGATGGCCATATTGGCGCTGACCGCGCTGGTCGCGCTGGCGCTGGCCACCTATCATCCCGGCGATCCATCGTTCAGCACCGCCGCGGGCGGGCCCGCCGCCAATGCGCTGGGGACGCTGGGCGCGATGCTCGCCGATGTGCTGCTCGGCATGATGGGCTGGCCGGTCGTGTTGCTGCTCGTGCTGGGGCCGATGGCGGCCGCGCGGCTGTGGCGCGGGGTGCAGTTTCAGCGTTGGGGCCGCACCGTGGCGCAAGCCGTGGCGGGGGTGGTGCTGATCGCGACGGCGCTGGCGTTGCTGATGCCGCAGGCGATCAATACGCTGCCCGCCGGGCATGGCGGCGTCGCCGGCCTTGCCGTGGCAGGCGGGCTTCGCGGCTTGCTCGGGGTGGCCGGATCGATATCGGTGTCGCTATGGGGCGCGCGGGCATTGGCGGCCGTGACGGCGCTGGGCGGCGTCGCGCTCTATGCCGTGGCGATCGAGGTGGATTGGCGGCAAGCCCCGCAACGGCTGCGACTGCCCGACCTGAAAAGCAGACGGGAAACGGTGGCCGAAGACGAGGCGCGCCCGCCGCGCATCGACGCGCCGACCCGCCCGCGCCCCGTCGCCGCGCCAGAGGATCGCCCCGGCCCCGTTATCGCCGAACGCAGCATAGCGCCCGCGCCGCCCAAACCCAAAGCCAAGCAGGCGAGCCTTGACCTGCGCGACAATTACCGACTGCCGCCCATCGATTTGCTGAAAAAAGGCCCGGCCAAGACCGGCGGCGCGGTCGACAAGGCAGCGCTTGAGCGCAATGCCCGGCTGCTCGAATCGGTGCTCGAAGATTTCAAAGTGCGCGGCGTGATTACCGAGGTGCGGCCTGGCCCGGTCGTCACCATGTACGAGCTTGAGCCCGAAAGCGGCGTGAAGGCGAGCC
>JBOFDB010000341.1:0-2047 GCA_051646545.1 Sphingomonas sp. | reverse complement strand
CAGCGACGCCGATGCGCGCGAGCTTGTCCGCCTCATCCGCCACTATAAGCTGCCCGCCAAGGTGAACCTGATCCCGTTCAACCCCTGGCCCGGCGCGCCCTATGAGTGCTCCAGCCCCGAGCGGGTAAGAGCGTTCAGCAACATCGTGTTCGAGGCAGGCATTTCCGCCCCCGTCCGCACCCCGCGCGGGCGCGATATCGATGCGGCGTGTGGCCAGCTCAAGACCGCCGCCGAGCGCAAGAGCCGGGCGGAGCTTGATCGGCTGGCGGAGGAAAAGCAGGCGGCGCTGGGATGATCGTCGAGCGCGCCCGCCGCGCGCTGGTCGGGGAGGTCCGCGCGCTGTTCAACGATGCCGCCAAGGGCGAGCGGCCGATCGAGCGCTCGCCCGACGCGCTGATCCCGCCCGGTTCGGTTGCGTGGCGCGTCCATGGCGATGTCGCTACGATGATGATCGGCGGCATTGCTGCGCTTTTGCTGCAAATGCTGCACCCGCTCGCGCTGGCGGGCGTGTGGGACCATAGCGACTTCCGCCGCGACCTGCTGGGCCGCTTGCGCCGCACCGCGCGCTTCATCGCGGTGACGACCTATGGCGCGCGCGGCGATGCCCAGGCGGCAATCGCGAAAGTGCGGGCGATCCACGCGCGCGTCAGCGGCACCGCGCCCGATGGCAGCCCCTATCGCGCCGATGATCCCCGGCTGCTTGCCTGGGTGCATGTCGCGGGCTCGATGATGTTTCTCGACAGTTGGCGCCGTTACGGCGAGCCGCTGATGAGCCGCGCCGACCAGGACGCCTATTTCGCCGATGTTGCGCCGATTGCGCGGCTGCTGGGCGCCGATCCGGTGCCGATGTCGCGCGCGGAGGCCGATGCGCTGATCGAGCAGTGCCGCACCCAATTGGCGCCCTCTCCCCGCAGCCGCGAAGTGGCGCGCATCATCACGCGCTACCAACCGCCCCGCCTGCGCGACCTGGCGCCGCAAGCCATTGCGACACAAGCGGCGGTCGACCTGCTGCCTGATTGGGCGCGCGCGATGCACGGGCTGGATGGTTCAGGCCTGGCCCGCCCGGCGATCGACGTTGCCGCCTTCGGCATGGCATCGGGCCTGCGCTGGGCATTTGCGGGGGCGCGCTGAGGTCCATCGACAGGTACGCCGTTGCCGGGCAAGAGGGCGCAATGCCATTCTTCCTCCTCCCCCTTATCGCCGGGTTTATCGGCGGCACGATGAATGCGCTAGCGGGCGGGGGGACTTTTGCGACGCTGCCCGCGCTGATTTTCGTCGGGCTGCCCGCCAATGCCGCCAACGCGACCTCCAACGTCGCGCTGTTGCCGGGCGCGGCGACGAGCGCCTGGGGGTTTCGCGACGAGTTGGGGCCGATTGGCGGGGTCAGCATCCCGATGCTCAGCCTGATTACTTTTGCGGGCGGGCTGGCGGGGAGCGTGCTGCTGGTGTTGACGCCGACGCGAACGTTCGACTTCATCATTCCCTGGCTGCTGCTCGCCGCCTTTCTGGTCATCGCGTTCGGCAAGCGCGCGGCGGCGTGGCTGCATGACCGGGTGACGATCGGGCGGTCGACGCTGATGGTGGCGCAGGGCGTGCTCGGCATTTATGGCGGCTATTTCGGCGGCGGCGTCGGGTTGATGACGACGGCGGTCTATGGGCTGCTCGCCAATGTTTCGCCCCGCGCACTGTTCGCGCCGCGCACGTTGATGCTGGCAATCGCCAATCTGGCGGCGGCGATGGTGTTCATTGCAACGGGGCTGGTGCGTTGGTGGGCGTGCCTGCCGATGCTGGTGGGCGCCATCGCCGGTGGCTGGGCGGGTACGTATATCGGCAGGCGCCTGCCGGCGGGCGCGGTGCGCGCCTGGACGCTGGGGGTGACGGCGGTGACGACGGCCGTTTTCTTCGCAAGGGTTTATGGGTGAGACGGTGAACGATCCTCCCCCGCCAGGGGGAGGTGTCACCGCAGGTGACGGAGGGGGCGGATACTTACCGCTTTGAGGAGTCTCCTCCCCCCTCCGTCGGGCTTCGCCCGCCACCTCCCCCTGGC
>JBOFDB010000254.1:0-5574 GCA_051646545.1 Sphingomonas sp. | reverse complement strand
CTCCGATCAGGCGGCGAGTTTGCCGGGGTCGGGAATGGGGCGTCCCATTTCGATCGCGGCTTCGATCCAGCAGGCAATGGCGTCATAGCCATTACGTAGCGCTTCTTCGGGCGTAGCGCCGTCGGACCGGCAGCCGGGCAATTCAGGCGCGACGGCCACGAATCCGCCGCCGTCGGCCGCCGCCAGCGGGCGGATATCCAACTCGTAATCTTGCGGCTTCATCGCCTCATCTCCCGCACGGCATCGATGAAGCGCACCAGTGCGCGCACATAAACGGGCTTGATCGGCCGGTGCGCGGGTATGGTGAGGATCTCGATCATGTCCCGATGCTTTACCTTGTAATGCGATCCTTTGGCAGGGGGTGTGCAATCGACGCCATTCGCCTGACACACTGCGATCACGTCGTCGATACGCCAGTCGCGCGGATTGGCGCGCATCCGCTCGATCAGCTTGTCGGCAGCGGTCATGCCTAGCCAAGCAACCTCGCATTCACCACCTTGCCACCCTGCGTCAGCCGCACCGCGTCCCCGATTTCCTCGTCGAGCACCGGGGCGCCCTTTTCCTTGTCCCAGAAGGTCGAGAGGAAATTATAGAGGTTGCGGGCAAACAGGGCGCTGGCGTCGGCGGGCAGGCGGCTGGCGACGTTTCTGTGGCCGACGATCTTGACGCCATGGCGCTCGACCACGTCGCCCGCCACCGAGCCTTCGACATTGCCGCCGCTTTCGACCGCGAGGTCGACAATCACGCTGCCCGGCCGCATCGTTGCCAGCTGGGCATCGCTGATCAGGCGCGGCGCGGGGCGGCCGGGAATTAGGGCCGTCGTAATGACGATATCCTGCTTGGCGATGTGGCTGGACACCAGTTCGGCCTGCGCCTTCTGATATTCCTCGCTCATCTCGGTGGCGTAGCCGCCCGATCCTTCGCCTTCGATGCCTTTCACATTCTCGACGAAAATCGGCTTGGCGCCGAGGCTGAGGATCTGTTCCTTGGTCGCCGAGCGCACGTCGGTTGCGGAAACCTGCGCGCCCAGCCGTCGCGCGGTGGCGATCGCCTGCAGACCCGCGACGCCGACGCCCATCACGAAGACGCGCGCGGCCGAAACCGTGCCCGCCGCCGTCATCATCATCGGCAGCGCGCGGCCATATTCGGCGGCGGCATCAAGCACCGCCTTATAGCCCGCCAGGTTTGATTGTGAGGACAAGATGTCCATCGACTGCGCGCGCGTGATGCGCGGCATGAATTCCATCGCCAGCGCTTCATAGCCCGCCGCCGCATAGGCATCGACACGCGCACGCTCACCAAAGGGATTGAGCCCGGCAACAACCCACGCCCCCGCCGCAGCGCCGGCCAGGCTGGCGGGGTCAGGCCCCTGCACGCCCAGGATGATCGCGGCGTCCTTTACCGTCGCCTCACGCGGCCCGAGTGTGGCGCCCACCGCTTCGTAATCCGCATCGCTGATCGACGCCAAGGCGCCGGCACCGGCCTCGACCGCGACCGATGCGCCCAGTGCAATGAATTTCTTGACGGTTTCCGGTGTCGCCGCGACCCGTTTCTCGCCGACGACCATTTCCTTGACGACGGCGATCTTCATGGGCGCTGGCTCTCCGATCAGCCGCGGAGCAGCGCGACGACGATGAACGCCAGGATCAAGCTAGCCGCCGCGCCCCATTTCAGCAGCGACAAAACGCCCGAATAAAGCGTGCGATTGGCGTTCAGATCGCCATTGCCAGTCATCTGATCCGTTCCTTGCATGCGAAAAGCCCCCTGCTCTTGCCACCCTCTTAACCGTGGCATTGGGCAGGCTCAACCCCTGCTAAAGGTACACATGGCGAGTTTAAGGCGCCCTTTACCGGTCGTGCTTATGGTTAGCGTCGACCAAGATTTGTCCAGGGACGGGGATAGATGACAAGGAACGGCCAGCGCCTGCTGATGCTGATCGACGACGAGCCCGCGCAGCGGCGGTTGATCGCCGCGCTCGCCGCGCGCGGCAGCTGGCGCGTTGTTTTCGCCAACGACGCCGAAATGGCCATCGCCACCTTGGGCACTCAAGATGGCATGCAGCTCGACGCGATCCTGCTCGATCAGTCGACGATGACCGATGAAGCAGCGGACCTCATCGCGCAGCTTCGCCAGCGGCGGCCGGCATTGCCGATCCTGGTGCTGACCGCCAATGGCTCGGTGGCGGGCGCGGTGTCGGCGATGCGGTCGGGTGCGACCGATTTCCTAGTGAAGCCATTGGCGCCCGAGCGACTGCTCGGTGCCCTGGATGCCGCAGTCAACGCGAATACAGCGGGTGAATTGCGCCCGTTGACCGAAAAAATCCCCGCGATGCTGGGGTTTGACGAGATTGTGGGTTCGGAACCAACGTTCCGCGCGGCGCTGGCCATTGCCGCCAAGGCGGCCCGCGCGCGCGTCCCCGTCCTGCTTGAGGGCGAAAGCGGCGTGGGCAAGGAAGTGATTGCCGAGGCGATCCATGCCGCCAGCCCGCGCGCCAAAAAGGCAATGGTTACCGTTAATTGCGGTTCGGTGCCGACCAATTTGATCTGCTCTGAGCTGTTTGGCCATGAAAAGGGCGCCTTTACCGGCGCGTTCGATCGCAAGGTGGGGCGGCTGATCGACGCCGATGGTGGATCGCTGTTCCTTGACGAGGTCAGCGAGCTGTCGGCCGATGCGCAAGTCAATCTGCTGCATTTCCTCCATACCGGCCTGGTGCAGCCGATTGGCGGGCGGCATCCGCGCGAAGTCGATGTGCGGATCATCGCCGCGACCAATCGCCGACTGGTCGAGGAAGTCGAGGCGGGACGGTTCCGCGAAGACCTTTATTACCGGCTGAACATCGTCCAGGTTACGATTCCGCCGTTGCGTGAACGCGCGGGCGATATTCCGGCGCTGACCCGCCATTTGCTGGCGCGCATCGCACAACAGCCGGGGTTGCGCGCCCTGGGGATCACAGACGACGCGCTCCAGCTTTTGGTTGATTATGACTGGCCGGGCAATGTCCGTCAGTTGCAGAATGTGCTGTTCCGTGCGGCGGTGCTGTGCGAGGCAAATGCCCTGACGCGCGCCGATTTTCCGCACATCGCCGCCAGCCGGGGCATCAGGTCGCCGATGGCAAATACGTCGGCCGTGCCGGCGTCGGCGGGCGTCACGCTCTATCGCGCCGATGGCAATCTCCGCCCGCTGGAGGAGATTGAGGCCGATGTCATCCGCCTTGCGATCGGCCATTATCGCGGTCGTATGACCGAAGTGGCGCGGCGGCTCGGCATTGGCCGGTCGACGCTTTATCGCAAGCTGGGCGAACTCGGCATCGACAGCGCGGCGTAAGGCTGCCCAGACCCTTTATTGAGCCGTTGGTGCTGCGCTTGTCGAAGCACGGTCCTTCTTCACGTGCCAAAGGGTTGGTGGGACCAAGAACAGCCCTTCGACAAGCTCAGGGAGAACGGTCGGTAAGGCAAAATCGCCTGTCGTCCTAGCGCCCCAAGAGCACGCGCGCTTGCCCGGCAATTTGGGCGAGCATCGCCGCATTTGGCTGGGCTGCCCGGCGCGCACGGTCGACCAATGCCTTGAACTGCTTCACCCGTCCCTGATTGTCGGCCAGCCAGCGATCGACCAGCGTCCCCGGATCGACGTCGCGGGCGCGCGCGAGAAATTCGAGCCGCAATTGCTGGAAATCCCGCGCCAGGCCCGCAATCAGCAACCGCTCCCAGGGATCGCTCGGGCTGATCCGCGCTGCATGCGCCTGCGCCCAGTCGAGTCCCAGCGCCTGGCCAAGATGCGTGAAAGCGCGGGTTAGGGGGACTTCGTCGAGCCCCAGCGTCGCGCCCAGATCGGCAAGGCCGATGGCGCCATCAAGATCGAACAGCCGCACCACCTTGAGCGCCAGTTTACGCGGTGCACCCTTTGCCTCCAGCCGGTCGGCAATCCGGCCCGACTGGGCACGGGCCTCTGCCTCAAGCAAGTCCTGCGACTGGCTATCCAGCCGTTTGAACCCCGGCGCCACGCGCGCCAGCACCTCAGCGGGACTGGCGCCCGACCGCGTCACGCGCAGCAAATCGGCGATCTGTGAGCGCGCCGCGACCGCCACTTCGTCGAACAGCGCGATGCGCGCATCTTCGGGCATCGCCGTGCTCTCAATGTCGCTCCACAGCTTTGGCAAGTCGAACAATCGTTCAACCACGACGAACATCGCCGCGATGTCGCCCATCGCCGCGCCTTCTTCCTCGGCAAGCTCAAACGGGTGCAGCACGCCCAGTCGATTGACGATGCGATTGGCGAGCTTGGTCGCGACAATCTGCCCGCGCAGCCGGTGCTGCTCGATCGCGGCGCCAAATTTCTTGCGCATCGCAGGCGGGAAGGCGGCGGCGAGATCAGGCAGCATGTCGTCATGCGTCGCAAGCGGGCTGGCCTCAATTGCATCCTGGAGCGCAAGCTTGGCGGTCGCGAGCAGCACAGCCAGTTCGGGGCGCGTCAGCCCCCGCCCGTCCTGCTGGCGGCGGAGCAAGTCGTCATTTGCCGCCAACCCCTCAACCGCGCGATCAAGGCGGCCCGCGCTTTCGAAAATCTCGATCAGGCGGACATAGCTTGGCAGGCCCTGCACACCGTCGGTCTCCATGATCGACAGGGCGAGCGTCTGCAGCCGGTTATCCTCCAGCACCAGATGCGCGACATCGTCGGTCATCTGCGCGAGCAAGGTGTTGCGCTTGTCGAACGCGAGGCGGCCCTCGATCATTTCGCGGTTGAGCGCGATCTTGATATTGACCTCATTATCCGAGCAATCGACGCCTGCGGAATTGTCGATGAAGTCGGTATTGATGCGCCCGCCGCGCGCGGCAAAGGCAATGCGCCCCGCCTGGGTAACGCCCAGATTGGCGCCTTCGCCAATCGCGGTCGCGCGCAGTTCCTCGGCATTGACGCGCAACCGGTCATTGGCGGGGTCGCCGACCTGCACATTATTTTCCGCCGCCGCCTTCACATAAGTGCCGATGCCGCCAAACCAGATCAGGTCGGCGGGGCTGCGCAAAATGGCGGAAATGAGCGCGGTGGGGTCAAGCTCGGCTGCCTGGATGCCCAGGGCTTCGCGTGCCTGCTTGCTGAGCTTGATCGATTTTTCGGTGCGCGCGAACACGCCGCCGCCCTTGGAGATGAGCGCGGGATTGTAATCGGCCCAGCTTGAACGGGGCAGCGCAAACATCCGCGCGCGCTCTTCCCAGCTTGCCGCTGCATCGGGCGTGGGATCGATGAAAATGTGACGATGATCGAACGCCGCGATCAGCCGGATCGACTTTGACAGCAACATGCCGTTGCCGAACACGTCACCCGACATGTCGCCGCAACCGACGACGCGGATCGCATCGGTCTGCACATCGACGCCGCGCTCGGCGAAGTGGCGTTGGACCGAGACCCAGCCACCTTTGGCGGTGATGCCCATGGCCTTGTGGTCATAGCCCACCGACCCACCACTGGCAAAGGCATCGCCCAGCCAGAAGCCGCGTTCCAGCGCGATGGCATTTGCGGTGTCGGAAAAGGTTGCGGTTCCCTTGTCCGCGGCCACCACAAAATAAGGATCATCGCCAT
>JBOFDB010000532.1:0-1504 GCA_051646545.1 Sphingomonas sp. | reverse complement strand
TCCATGTCGGCGAGGATATCGGCGAGGCGCGCCAGATTGGTTTCGGTCGCGCGCAGTTTCTGCTCGGCCTCCTTGCGGCGCACATGCAGGCCCGCAATCCCCGCTGCTTCCTCCAGCAGCATCCGCCGTTCCTGCGGTTTGGCGGCGATGATCCCGGCGACCTTGCCCTGGCTGACCAGCGCGGGGCTGTGCGCGCCCGTCGCGGCATCGGCAAAGATCAGCGCGACGTCGCGGGCGCGGACATCATGGCCGTTGGCGCGATAGGCGCTGCCTGATCCGCGCTCGATGCGGCGGACAATTTCGACGGCCTCGTCATTGTCACCCACCCGGACGGTGCCGGGCAGGACGTCGCCCGATGTTTCACACAGCAGCGCGACCTCGGCAAAATCGCGCGAGGGCCGCGTTTCGGTGCCGGCAAAGATGACATCATCCATGCCGCTGCCGCGCATCGATTTGGGCGATGATTCGCCCATCACCCAGCGGATGGCCTCCAAAAGATTGGATTTGCCGCAGCCGTTCGGCCCGACGACGCCGGTCAGGCCGGGGTTGATCGCAAGCTCGGTCGGTTCGACAAAGCTTTTGAACCCGACAAGGCGCAGGCGGCTGATCTGCATCAGCAGCGACTCACAGCCTTACGGCGCGCTTTGCCCCCCGGCGCGCGCACTCTTACCGGGCGCCAGCGGCCTGCAGCCGCTCCTTCAGCGCATCCCAGCTGGTGACGCCTTCGACCAGCGTGCCATTGAGCAGGAAGGTCGGCGTGCCAGGGATTTCATAACGCTCATTGGCCGCGCGGACGACCGCTTCGCGCCGGGCCAGTCCTTCGGTATCGGCGACGCAAGCATTGACTTCGGCCGCCGGAATACCGCGCGCGGCAAAAAACTGGTCAACCCGCCAGGCGCGGGCGAGCGACGGGAAGCGCTCCGCCTCAGGCAGGGCGGCGATGTTCTGTGCGGCGTTTGGTGCCGCCTGGGCACCGGCCATGGCTTCTTCGAGGCCGGCGAACACAGTCTCGGCGAGCGGGAAGAAGCGTTCCGGCCCGGCGCAGATGGCGGTGGCTGCGAGCATCAGGTCAAGCGGGTCGCGGACATAGGGGCGCAGTTCAAAGCTGACCCGGCCACTGTCGACAAATTCGCTGGCGAGCTCGCTATGGCTCTGCTGCGAGAACATCGCGCAGGCCGGGCAGGTGAAGCTGCCATATTCGACGAGCTTCAGCGGCGCGTCCGGGTTGCCCATGACGAAGCCGTCCTCCGTCGCGCGCACCACCCGCGACCACTGCTGACCAGCTGGCGCGGCAACCTTGGCAATCGGTTCGCCCGAGGCTGCGCCATTGGCGGCGTCCCCACCGCCACAGGCCGCAAGGGCAAGCGCGGCGGCGGTGGCAATCGTGACAGCAAGAGCGGAAAGGCGGCTGCGCATCGGGGAACGGTCCTTGATTGGTGACATGTCGTAGCGGTGGCTTAGCGCGCCGCCAGCGCCGCGTCGAGACGCGGGCAAGCTAGTTTCC
>JBOFDB010000500.1:0-1348 GCA_051646545.1 Sphingomonas sp. | reverse complement strand
AACCGGTCAATGACCGGCAAAGTCGGCGTGATAATCCCGGTCTTTGAGCGGTGGATGATGTGGACAAGCGGGCGACCACCCGCCGCTATCACGGCACCGGCGGCATCAAGCAGAGCCTCGGCATAGTCATCTTCGCTGCGCACCGGGCCATCATCGCTGCGCGCCTTCAGCGTGACGACGCGCAACCGGTCAGCGTCAAAGCCCGGCAGTTGCGCGCCCTTTTCGACCGTCAGTCCCAGCGCCGTGCGCGGAGCGAAATATTGGCCGGCCTGCGAAAACAGGCAGCCTGAGCCGACTTCATCGACCTCGACAACCAGATTGGTCACCGGCTGCCCGGTCGCCAATGCCAGCGCGAGGCTGAGATATTCAAGATCGGTCCCCGACGGCCCGAAGGCAATCTCCACATCCTCATCCAGCCCGTAACAGGCGCGGATGCGATGGCTCGCCTTGCGCAGCCAATCACCATAGAGCGCGGTATCGGCCTGCGCGGCCACGGCGGCGCGCAGCTGGTGATGCACGCTATGCGCCTGCGCATAGGCGGCCGCCGACACCGAACTGGCGGTAGAGGAAGAATAGCTGATCGCCCGCACTGGTTCGGGCGCGCAGCCATAGCCATTGAGGCCGCTCTGCTCGTCGAGCGTGATCCGGTCATCGCCGCCTTCGCCCATCAATATATGCGTCGGCAGGAACAGCGGATGGTCGGCGGTCATGGTCATGCGCCCGCCTTAGCCTTGAAACATTGTTGCGGAAAGTCTAGCGCGCCCGCGTCGGCGACCGCGCCACGTTTTTGGCACATTTCACGCGCAAAGGCCGGGCATGACCAGCTTGCAGAAACTCACCATCCCCGCCGATTTCAAGCGCGACAAGACCGTCATGTTCATCGCCAAGCACGCGCTGGGCGACGGCTCGCGCGACAGCCAGGATGGCGATCACGCCGTCTATCACCGCGAAGTGGCGGATGTGCTGCGCGGCATGGGTCTCAACCTCGTCGTGGCAAATTCGCCCGAGGCGATGTTTGAAAGGCCGGAGGGCGTCGATTTTGTCTTCTCGCTGCTCAACCGCGGTGGTTATCTGAATTCGGAGATGATGCTGCCGCTTTTGTGCACCCGGCTCGGCATCCCCTATCTCGGCGCCACGCCGATCCTGCGCGGTCTTTCAGACGACAAGCATCTCATGAAAATGGCGGCGCGCGCGCAAGGCGTGCCGACCGCGCCGTCGCATTGCTATCGGCAGGGGCAGGCGGTGGAACCGTTCACCCATTTCAGCGCGGAACGCTATGTCATCAAGCCGGTCGCTTCGTCGGCCAGCTGGGGCGTGTCCGACGCGCGGAGCTTTGACGACATCGCCG
>JBOFDB010000456.1:0-1524 GCA_051646545.1 Sphingomonas sp. | reverse complement strand
CACCGCGACATAGAACAGCGTCAGCAGGTTCGGGCCGTCCAGCGCCATCACGGGCCTGGCGCCAAGCTCCCAGATGAAAAGTGGAATCAGCAAAGCCGCGCCGCAGCCGAAGGTGAAGGCGACAAACGACAAGCCATGGATCGCCGGGCGTCTTGCGGCCAGCACCGAATAAAGGCCGAACACCAGCAGCGCGACGATGAAAATGAGGTCGCCGCGGTTGAAGTTGATGTCCTGCAGGCTGGCCAGGTCGCCGCGCAACATGATGACGAGCACGCCGACCAGCGACAGCGTGATGCCGATCGCCTGCGCCCATGTCAGCCGCACGCCGAACAGCGCGAGCGACCACATCGCCACGAACAGCGGCGCCGCCGGCTGCAGCAGCAGCGTGTTGATCGCCTGCGTGTGCTCGAGCGACCAGTATTGCATGGTGTTGAAGGCGGCAACGCCCGTGGCCGAGAGCACGAGCAGGATGCCGAGTTTCTGGCGGATCAGTTTCCAGTCCTGCGCGACGTGGCGCCAGGAGAACGGCAGGACGATCAGGAAAGCAAAGAACCAGCGCAGGAACGACAGCGTCACCGGCGGGATGTGGCCTGCCGCGATCTTGCCGACCACGGCATTGCCGGCCCAGCACGCCGAGGTGATGGAGAGCAGCAAATAAGGCTGGTTGGCGATCCAGCGGAGCGGCGAGACGCCAGCGTTGGTGTCGGAAGAAGACATTCGGGGCCCGGTTCAAGCCGCAAGCAAGCCCCGCCCGGCCGTCACGCCGGGCCGGAATCGTCGCCCGGCCCGTGCCAGTGACACGGAATTTTGCCAGGCATCAATGGGGCGGATGCATTGCGTCCATGCCGCATTGGGAAGGGCGCGGGCGAAGGGCTCCCTCCCCGCAAGGGGACCGCAAGGGGGAGGGGGCGCAGAGCAAGCCGATGCGAACAGAACAACCGAACGAAAATCACGCCGTCAGTGCATGCATGACTGCGCCGGCCGCAATCGCGGCATCGTTCGGGTCGAGTTCGATCTGCAGGCCGCGCTGCCCGCCATTGACGAACACGGTGGTGTGGCTCAGGGCCGTCTGGTCGATGGCGACGGGAACCTTCTTCCGCTGGCCGAACGGGCTGATGCCGCCGACGTGATAGCCGGTAATGCGCTCGGCATCGGAGGGCTGCATCATCTTCGCCGCCTTGGCGTCCATCGCCGCCGCCAGCTTCTTCATGCTGATTTCGCTGTCGGCCGGCACCACGACACAGACCGGGTTGCCGTCCACTTCCACCATCAGCGTCTTGAGCACGCGGTTCGGCTCGACGTCGAGCGCCTCGGCCGCCTGCAGGCCGATATGTTCGGCCGAGGAATCGTACACGTAAGTATGAAGCTTGAAGGCAATACCGAGCTTGCGCAGCGCGAGCGTCGCGGGCGTTGTCTTGGGCATGTGAAAAAGCCCCGTGGCTGCCGGTTGGGGGAAATATCGGAACCGGCAGCGGCATGATTCCCGCAATCGCAGCTGCAATCAACGACCCCGTCGTCGCGCCG
>JBOFDB010000424.1:0-15245 GCA_051646545.1 Sphingomonas sp. | reverse complement strand
GATGATGCGCCCCTTGGCCGACGCGGTGACCTTGACCAGGCCGCCGCCTGCCGCCCCTTCAACCTCGATCGTATCGAGATTGGCCTGCGCCTTCATGAGCTCGCTCTGGACGTTCTGGGCCATGGCCATGATGTCTTCGATGCTCTTCATGCTCTGTTTCCTATTTCGATTTCAGCGTCGGGAAATATTTCCAGTGCAGCGGCGACGATCGGCGCGCGGCGCACGGCGCCGAGCGCGGCGGCCCGGGCATCGGCTTCCGCTTCGCGAACCGATGGCGCGCCGGTGAGTTCCTCAACGGTGACGCGCCAGACTTGCCCGGTCAGCCGCCGCATCACATCGGCCAGGTCGCGCGGCAAGGTCGCGGGCATTGGCTTTAACGACGACAGAACGATTTCCGGGGCGGCATAGCGCACCACGCGCGCCGCGACGCGGAGTTGTTCGGCCAGCGCCACTTCGCGCGCCGTATCCAGTGCATCAATCAGGTCAGCAAAGGTGGCGGGCAGGCGATTTTTGGGTTCGTCGGTCGACGGCGCTGTCGGCGACGCTGCGGCTGCCGTCGGCGCCGACACAGCCCCGGACTGAAGTTGCTTTGCCAGGTCGGCCGGATCGGGCAGGGTCGATGCGTAAATGATCCGCAACAGCGCCATCTCGCACGCCTCGATCGGCAAGGCAGCGCGGCCGACTTCGTCATGCCCCTTGAGCAGCAACTGCCACAGCCGGTGCAACGCGCCATGGGGGAGCGTGGTCGCCCAATCGGCGAGCGCCTGACGCTCCTCCAGCGACTGAGCAGCATCGGGCGGCGTGCCAATTTTGGCGAGGGTAACCGCATGCACCATCTCAAGCAGCGCGCGCAGCACGGCCTGGGGATCGACCCCTAGTGCGTATTGACGGCGGAGCAGCGCGAGCGCCCCCGCTGCGTCGCCCGCCAGCAGCAAACCCATCAGCTCGCGCATCGCGCCCCGATCCGAAAGGCCAAGCATGTCGCGCACCGCCTCTGCCTCGACACGACCGCCCGCCATGTCGGCATGGGCAATTGCCTGGTCGAGCATCGACAGCCCGTCGCGCGCGCTGCCTTCCGCCGCACGGGCGATCAGCGCCAGCGCTTCGGGGTCAGCCTCCACCCCTTCTGCCTCCGCCACTGCCGCGAAATGCGCGCCGAGCTTGTCGGCGGGAATCCGGCGCAAATCGAACCGCTGGCAGCGCGACAGCACCGTTACCGGCACCTTATTGACCTCGGTCGTCGCGAACAGGAATTTTACGTGCGCCGGTGGCTCCTCCAGCGTCTTCAACAGCGCGTTGAAGGCGTTTTTGGAGAGCATATGGACTTCGTCGACGATGTAGATTTTGTACCGCGCGCTGACTGCGGCATAGCGCGAGGCATCGATAATCTCGCGCACGTCATCAACGCCGGTATGGCTCGCCGCGTCCATTTCGATCACATCGATATGGCGGCCTTCGGCGATGGCGCGGCAGGGCTCGCAGACGCCACAGGGATTGATCGTCGGTCCGCCCTGCCCGTCCGGCCCGATGCAATTCAGCGCTTTCGCAATCAGCCGGGCGGTCGAGGTCTTGCCGACCCCGCGCACGCCGGTGAGCAGAAAAGCATGCGCCAGGCGCCCGCGCTGGATGGCATTGGCGAGCGTCTGCACCATCGCATCCTGACCGATGAGCTCGGCAAAGGTCTGCGGCCGATATTTGCGCGCGAGCACGCGATAGGCATCGTTGCGTGGCGGCTGAGGCGGCTCGCCAAGATCAAAGCCGGGATCAGAGAAGGAGTCGTCACTCACGCCCCCCATCTAGGGGCGGGGATGAGGCCGGGGCAATGGGGAAGTGCACCTGCGATGCGCGCCGCAGTAAAGCGGCGGCGTCGGACGGGGCTTTGCGCCCCGCCGGCGGCGTCTGCCGCCATTGCTCGCAACGACTTCGTTGCCGCTTTTGCGACAGGCGGTGGGAGCCGGAACGACCCGCAGCGAAAATCGTTACGGCTGCTTCTTTCCAGACCTGACCGGGTTGGCGACGGCTACGTCCGCCCGACTCCCGCGCGCCATATGGCGAAGCCGGGCGGACTGATCAAGGACTTACCAGCGCACCGTGCGGCAATAGCGGACATGGCGATGGCCCTGCCAGCGCACCTTGCACACGCGGCGGACATGGCGGCGGGCACCATGGTCGTCATCGCCGCGCACGTCGTGACGCTCCTCGGTATGGACGACGCGATGCTCGGTCACGACCGTGCGTTGCTGCGCCAGAGCGGCGGTTGGCATGGCGACGGGGACGGCGGCGAACGCCAGGGCAGACAAGATGACGGGCAGCTTCATGGGCATGGCTCCTCTCACAGACATCGCTTTGACCAGACGGCCAAGCGTGGCTGCGGAACGATCAGCGCCCCTGCATGTTCCGAAATTGCCCGGGGATTTTAACCGTCAGCTCGGCAAGCTCTGCCGACAGGATGATCTGGCAAGCCAATCGGCTGGTGCGGGTGGCGCCCAAAGCGAGGTCGAGCATGTCTTCCTCATCGGCGCTCGCGGCAGGTAGTTTCGCGAAGTCATCGGGCGCGACGATGACATGGCAGGTCGAACACGCCATCTGCCCTTCGCATGTCCCTTCAAGCGGTTGCCCATCGGCCTGCGCAACGTCGAGCAGCCGCGCCCCCACCGCCGCTTCCACTTCACGCACCGTGCCATCCGTGGCGATGAAACGGACCTTGGTCATGCAACGCCCTGCGCACAGGCAGCGGCATTGATGCGGTCGATCGCGGTCACCAATTCCTCCTCGCTCGTATAACGGCCATACCCCAGGCGGATGCTCGACTTGATCGCGGCATCGTCAAGCCCCAGCGCCGCCAGCACATGGCTTGGCCGCCCCGAGCCGCTCGCGCAAGCCGAACCC
Source organism: Sphingomonas sp. (assembly GCA_051646545.1). Lineage (GTDB taxonomy): Bacteria > Pseudomonadota > Alphaproteobacteria > Sphingomonadales > Sphingomonadaceae > Sphingomonas. The sequence continues at coordinate 12,356 of JBOFDB010000424.1, read as the reverse complement.
GCCGAAAAGGCGATATCGCGCAGCTCGGAGATCAGGCGCGCCACGTCGAGCCCGGCGCGCCGCACGTTGAGGTTGCCATGATAGCGCGCACCGGTTGCGCCGTTGATCGACCAGCCTGGCCTCAGCCGTGCCACCGCCTGCGACCATAGTCGCTCGACATGAGCGCGATCGGCATTGGCCTGCCGCGCCATCAACGCCGCTGCCGCGCCAAAGCCCGCACACAGGGCCGGTGACAATGTGCCCGATCGCCCCGCCGCTTCCTGCCCGCCGCCGTGGAGCAACGGCGCCAACGTCACCCCGTCGCGCACCCACAGCGCGCCGATTCCCTTGGGGCCGTGAATCTTGTGCGCAGAGATTGCGATCAAATCCACCGCGTCCGGCACCGGCAACCGCCCATAGCCCTGCACGGCGTCGCACAGCATCAACGCGCCCGCGCGATGGGCCAGATCGGCAAGCGCGGCGACCGGCTGGAGCACGCCGATTTCGTTGTTGACCAGCATCGCTATGACAAGCGCCGTGCCGGGCTGGATAGCCTCGGCAGCGGCATCGAGATCGACAAGTCCTTGCTCGTCAACGGGCAGCAACACCACCTCGCGACCGCCCCTGCCCAGCGCCTCGACGGTATCCAGCACAGCGGCATGCTCGGTCGCGATGGTGACGATGCGGCCTGGTGCTACGCCCTTGATCGCCCAGTTGAGCGCCTCGGTCGCACCACCGGTAAAGCTGACGGTGCCGCGCTGGGGTAGCAGCGCTGCGACCTGCTCGCGCGCGGCCTCGACCGCGGCCTTGGCCGCCCGGCCCGGCGCGTGCGAGGAATGGGGATTGGCGTGCTGGCGCTCAAGCCAGGGCAGCATCGCCTGCAACGATTCGGGGGCGAGCGGCGTGGTCGCCTGGTAATCGAGGTAAATCATGCCCGCAGCGCCGCCTGATGCGCGACTTCCAGCCAAGCCTCGAGAAAAGCATCGATCTCCTGCGGCGTCGTGTTCCAGCCGAAGCTCACCCGGATAGTGCGGGACGCGGTGTCCTCATCCACCCCGAACGCCGCCAGCGCGCGACTGCGCTTCAGCGTCCCCGACGAGCAGGCGCTTCCCGCCGACACGGCAAACCCCATCGCGTCGAACCGAATCAGCTGCGCGGCGGCGGAAAGGTGCGGCATGGCGATGGCGAGGATGTGGCTGGCCTGGCTTCGGGGAGCAATAATGCTTCCCTCACGCCCGATGGCATTTCTGAAATCGGATCGTTCCTCGGCAATGGTCAGCCACCGCTCCCAGCCACCCGCCTCCAGCGCTGCGGCAAAGCCAAGAATGGCGGGCAAATTTTCGGTCCCCATCCGATAGCCGAACTCATGCCCGCCCACCGGCTCGAGCTGCGCCAGATCGCGCACCAGCAACGCACCGACGCCGACTGGACCGCCAAGCTTGTGCGCGGAGACAACCGCCATGTCGACATAGGAAGGGACTTGGCCCTGCGCCTGCGCACAATCCGCCAGAACTATGCCGCCGGCGGCGTGGACGAGGTCAACTGCGTCATTGCGTTCGACGCCCCATAGGCTGGGCGAGGTTCCCGTTTCAGAATTGACGCTCTGAATCGCGACAACCGCCCGCTCGCCCTTCGCCAGCATTGCGGCAAGCGCGTCCTCGTCCACCTCGCCCTCGCGGATCGGCACCACCGCTGCGCCCGGCGCCGCGCGGAACACCGCGTCATGCTCGACCGCGCTGACGATGCGCCGCTTGGCCTTGGCCCGGTTGAGCGCGATCCACAGTGCCTCGCTCGCCCCGCTGGTGAAGATCAGCTCGCCCGTCCAGCCCAGCGCCGCCTTGATCCGCGCCCGCGCGTCTTCGAGCGCCGCGCGCGCCGCCCGCCCTTCCGCGTGCGGGCTTGAGGGATTGGCCCAGCGTCGCATCCCCTCCTCCACCGCCGCGATCGCTTCGGGCCGCATCGGGGTGGTAGCCGCATGATCGAGATAAATGCGTTTGCTCACAGCCCTGACGCTGTATCGCTTCGTCGCGATTGCGCCAATTGCCGCGATGCTTATATAGCGCGCACTTTATTCGCGCCTCCCGCGCGCCCTTTCTTGGCGATAGGTTCCATGCCCGAAGTCATCATTCCCGGCCCCGAAGGCCGTCTCGAAGGCCGTTTCGCTCCCGCGCCGCGCCCGCGCGCGCCGGTCGCGATGATCCTCCACCCCCACCCCCATGCGGGTGGTACGATGAACAACCGCATCGTGCAGGAGCTCTACAAGACCTTCCAGCGTCGCGGTTTTGCAACGCTGCGCTTCAATTTCCGTGGCGTCGGCAAGAGCCAGGGCGTGTTCGACAATGGCGTCGGCGAATTGTCCGACGCCGCAAGCGCGCTCGACTGGGTGCAGAGCTTCCATCCCGAAGCGCAAACGACGTGGATTGCGGGCGTCAGCTTCGGCGCGTGGATCGGCATGCAGCTGCTGATGCGCCGACCGGAGATTCGCGGCTTCATCTCGATCGCGCCGCCCGCGAATATGTACGACTTCACGTTTCTTGCGCCCTGCCCTGCCTCAGGCATCATCATCCAGGGTGATGCCGATGAGGTGGTGACGCCGAGCGCAGTGCAGAAGCTCGTCGACAAGCTGCGCACGCAAAAGCACATCACCATTCATCACGACGTCATCCCCCGCGCCAACCATTTCTTTGAGCATGAAATGGACGACATGATGCGGTCGGTCGACAACTACCTCGACATGCGACTCGATCCGGCGTGTCCAATTAAGTGAGGCGCGTTGCAGCGGATTAGCGCGTCGCTAATCCGCGCTTGGCGACGCGCCCGGCCGGCGGCGCTGTTCCCAGTTGATCTCGTCACCCCGGGCTTGACCCGGGGTCCCGCTTCTTCTGGCAGCCCATTGTAGCGGGACCCCGGCTCAGGGCCGGGGTGACGTTGAATTAGCTGCTATCCCCCGGCCCCACTCAAAGCCGGGAACGCCGGCGTATCCGCCCCGCTGCCCGCCAGCACACGCGCATAGGCAACCGGGTCGACATTGCCGCCCGACAATAGCACCAGCATCCCCGGCTCGACCGGCACTTGCCCTGTGAGCACCGCCGCCAGCGCCACCGCACCACCAGGCTCGACGACCAGCCGCAGATGGCGCGCCGCCCAACGCTGCGCTTCGGCGATCGCGGCTTCGCTCACCGCGACGCCAACGCAGCCCCGCCGGGCCAGCACCTCGAACGTGAGCGGCGAGACTTCGCGGGTCATCAGCGCATCGCAGGCCGTGGGCGGCGGATTTTCTCCAACCGGCTCGATCCATCCCGCCTCCAGGCTGCGGCGCATATCGTCCCAGCCCTCGGGTTCCGCCACCGTCACCGTCGCTTCCGGCAGGGCGAGCGCAAGGCCCGCCGCCAGCCCGCCGCCGCCACACGGCACCACGACGTGACGGGGATCGCCCAGTCCCATCGCCGCCATCTGCTGCGCTGCCTCGATTCCCGCGCTGCCCTGCCCTTCAATCACCCAGGCGTCGTCAAAGCTTGGCACTAAGGTCGCGCCGCGCGCCCCGGCGAGATGCGCCGCGATTTTCTCGCGGCTTTCCGTCGCCCGGTCATAAGTGACGATTTCCGCGCCCAGTGCCAGCGTCGCCTCGCGCTTGGTGACGGGCGCGTCGCTGGGCATCACGATTACCGCCGGAATGCCGAGCCGCTTCGCTGCCCAGGCGACTCCCTGCGCGTGATTCCCGGATGAGAAAGCCACCACGCCCCGCTCGCGCATTTTTGCCTCGATCGCGGTCAATCGGTGCCAGGCGCCGCGCAATTTGAACGCCCCCACCGGCTGCAGCGATTCCGCCTTGAAGGCGACCGCCAGTCCTTTGATTTCATGGATGAAAAGCGGGCTGGGTGGCACCACGCCGACCAGCTTGGCGGCAGCGTCACGAACGCCTGCGCGAGTCGGCTGTCGTAAAATCGTCATAAATCTTCTCCGCCCCCAAGATAACCGCTTTACATCGCCGATCACCAACCCTATGTGCGCGCTCCGCTGCCCCATGGGACTTCCAACCGCAAGGCAGCTTTCGTCAACGACTTGCCGTATGGCATTTGGAGGTCCCTTGAGTTGCACAAGCATCATAGCGCGCTGGGGTTAGCTGCCACCCCGTTCGATTCCGCCGCTCGTGGAATCGCTCTTGCCGAGCGCCCGGTCCAACCGGTTACGCTGATTCGACCCCACGCTGCGGCGCGGGCCGCCCGTTACTTCGTTGAGAAGTTTCCGGGCCGGTCGCTCTATGCGGTAAAGGCCAATCCGTCGCCCGATCTGATCCGGACGCTGTTCGACAACGGCATCACGCATTTCGACGTCGCCTCGATTGCCGAGGTGCGGCTGGTCGCGAGTGTCGCGCCGGGCGCGACCTTGTGCTTCATGCACCCGGTCAAGGCGGCCGAAGCGATTCGCGAGGCCTATTTCGACCATGGCGTCCGCACCTTCTCGCTCGATTCGATCGAGGAGCTGGACAAGATCGTCGCGGCAACCACCGCGCCTGATGGCACGGCGGCGACCGACCTGACGCTGTGCGTGCGGCTGCGCGTGTCGTCCGAACATGCCAAGCTCAGCCTCGCATCAAAATTCGGCGCGGCGCCGGGCGAAACCAAGGAACTGCTGTTCCGCACCCGTCAGGTCGCTGATGCGCTCGGCATCTGCTTCCATGTCGGCAGCCAGGCGATGACGCCCGAGGCCTATGCCCAGGCGATGGAGCGCGTTCGCGTCGCCATTGTCGAGGCAGCGGTGACGGTCGACGTCGTCGATGTCGGCGGTGGTTTCCCGTCGAGCTATCCCGGCATGGAGCCGCCCCCGCTCGAACGCTATTTCGAGACGATCCACCGCGCTTTCGAGAACCTGCCGATTTCCTATTCGGCGGAATTGTGGGCGGAACCGGGTCGCGCGCTTTGCGCCGAGTACAGCTCGCTGATCGTTCGCGTCGAGCGACGCCGTGGCGAGGAACTCTACATCAACGACGGTGCCTATGGCGCGTTGTTCGATGCCGCGCATATCGGCTGGCGCTTCCCAGTGCGGTTGCTCCGCGAGCCCGACAGCCGGGCGCGCGAGATGGCGTTCAGCTTTTACGGGCCGACCTGCGACGACCTTGACCATATGGCGGGGCCGTTTCTGTTGCCGGCGGACGTGCAGGCGGGCGATTATCTCGAAATCGGGATGCTCGGTGCCTATGGCGCCGCGATGCGCACGGCGTTCAACGGCTTCACCAACGGCGCCACGATCGTCGTCGAGGATGAGCCGATGACGTCGCTCTACCGCGATGCCGAGGCCGAGCCCGCGACAGCCAACGTCGTCAAGCTGTAATTATCGATCGTCATGCCAGCGCAAGCTGGCATCGCATGCGGCCTGCGGCCCCAGCTTTCGCTGGGGCGACGGTCGTGTGTTTCTAGGAAAGAATAATGACCCAACCGATCAACACCAATCGCAAGGCCGAGCTCTTGTCGACCACGGTCGAACATGTCGACATCAAGAGCTTTGATGCGCGGCCCATCATCGACGCGATGGGGAAGATGAGCTTCACAAGCCGCGATCTGGCGCGCGCGACCGGCATCTATAACCAGATGCTGGCAGACCCCGATTGCACGATCTTCCTGGTCATTGCCGGCTCCACCAGCGCGGGCGGCTGCATGGACCTTTATGCCGAGCTCGTCCGCTCCAACATGGTCGATTGCGTGGTGGCGACGGGCGCGACGATCGTCGACATGGATTTCTTCGAAGGGCTTGGCCACAAGCATTATCAAGCGCTTGAGGTGCCCGACGACGACACGCTGCGCTCGCTCTATATCGACCGCATCTATGATACCTATATCGACGAAGAGCAGCTGCAGGACTGCGACTTCACGATCAACAAGATCGCCAACGAGCTGGAGCCGCGCGCTTATTCGAGCCGCGCCTTCATCCGCGAAATGGGCCGCTACCTCAGCGAGCACGGCAAGAAGGAAAACAGCCTCGTCAAGCTCGCTTACGAGCATGACGTGCCAATCTTCTGCCCCGCGTTCGTGGACAGCTCGGCGGGTTTCGGCCTCGTCAAGCATCAGGTCGACCGGATGAAGGAAGGCAAGCCGTACCTGATGATCGACGCGGTCGCCGATTTCCGCGAGTTGACCGATATCAAGATCAAAGCGGGGGAAAGCGGCCTGCTGATGGTCGGCGGCGGCGTGCCCAAGAATTTCATTCAGGACACGGTCGTCTGCGCCGAGATTCTGGGGCATGAGGATGTGGCGGTCCACAAATATGCCGTGCAGATCACGGTCGCCGATGTGCGCGACGGCGCCTGCTCGTCCTCGACGCTGCAGGAAGCGGCGAGCTGGGGCAAGGTTTCGACCGCGATCGAGCAGATGGTGTTCGCCGAGGCGGGATCGGTGATGCCGCTGCTCGCCAGCGATGCCTATCACCGCGAGCATTGGAAGAACCGGCCGAAGCGGGCCTGGGCGCGCCTGTTCGCCTGACTCTAGACGGGCGTCGCGGTCGTTTCTGGCTGCGCGCCCGTCCGCCGGACCGGGCGATACCGCTCGGGCAGCATCAGCGTGCCCACCAACGCGACGACCACCGCGGCAGCCGCATACCAGCCCGGCGCGAGCGGGCTCTTCGACCAGTCGATCAGCACCTGCTCGATAAACTGGGTGCTGCCGCCAAATAGCGCGAGCGACACGGCATAAACGGTTCCCAGCCCGCTTGCGCGCACGCCGCGCGGCAACGCCTCCCCGATCAGCGTGACGGCGGGGTTGGTGGCAAATTCCAGCGTCATCGACAAAATGGCCGTCATCGCCAACAGCGCCACGGTGCTGCGGAAATACGCGACCACCATGAACGCGGGCGGCAAGAGCAGGATCAGCAACACATTCGCCGGAATCAGCACGGCCTTCCGGCCATAACGATCCGATGCCCAGCCCGCTGCGACATCCACCAGAATCGCGCTCAGCCCCAGCACCACCGTCGACCCAAAGGCCGAGGTCGCTGCCATCCCCAAATCCTTCTGCGCGAAGGTGTTGAGGTAATCGAGCGTATAGCCGGTGATCGCGCCACCCGCCATGGCGACAACGCCGATCAGCGTCAGGCGGGCGATGCCTCCGGTTGGCAGCGGCGCAACAGCATCAGGCTCTGCATGGTGCAGCGTTTCGTCAAGCGAGCGCCGCACCGCCAGCGCGAACGGGATGATCAGCGCGCCGATCAAAAAGGCGATACGCCACCCCCATTGGGCGAGCGCTGTCGGGCTTAACACAGTCGACAGGACCAGCCCGACACTGCCCGAAACCAGAATGCCGGCATTTTGCGAGACGAATTGCAGCGAAGTGTAGAGGCCGCGTTTTTCCGGCGGCGCAGCTTCCAGCAAATAGGCGGTATTGGGCCCGACCTCGCCCCCCAGCGCGAAACCCTGAAGCATCCGGCACGCCACCGCCAGCACCGGCGCCGCCATGCCGATCACCGCATAAGGCGGGATCAGCGCCAGCCCGATCATCGCACCGCCCATCAGCACGAACGACAACAGCATCGCCGGCCGCCGCCCCACCCGGTCTGCCACCCGGCCCAGCACAATGCTGCCCAACGGCCGCGTCAGAAAGCCAATGCCGAAGGTCGCGAGCGTGAGCAGCAACTGGTGCCCGCCGCTTTTGGGAAACAGCGTGTCGGCGATCTGCGTGGCGAAAAAGGCGTAGGTCAGAAAATCATAGAAATCGAGGCCATTGCCTGCGGTAACCGCGGCAATCTGCCGCCTGTTGAGCCTGACGCCCGCGCTTGCCATGCCTGTCGCGCCCCTCAGATCGCTTTTGGCCAAGGCTAGCGCCAAAGCCCGGCTGCGCAATCCCCGACACAAGGGTTGCATATCCAGACTGATTGCGTCAGCCTGCCCGTCGAAAAGGGGGACTGCATGCATCACACACTCTTGGCACCAGCGGTCGTGCTGGTCCTGTGGACGATCGTCATGCTGTTCTGGACCGTCGCGGCGCGGCTGCCCGCGATGGCGCGCGCTGGCTTGCCAATCACCGGGCCACGCGGGGGCGTGCGGGCGCAAGTAATTGACGACCAAATCCCGCCGGTCGCGGCGTGGAAATCGCATAACCACATGCACCTGATGGAACAGCCGACATTATTCTATGCGGTCGTGCTGATCCTGGCGGTCAGCGGCGGCGATAGCGCGATCAACGTCGAACTTGCCTGGGTCTATGTCGGTCTGCGGATTGCCCATTCCCTGTGGCAGGCGCTGATCAATATCATCCCGGTTCGCACCCTGTTGTTCATGGCATCGACGACGGTGTTGATCGTCATGGCGATCAATGCCCTACGCCTCACTTTGGAGATTTGACCCCGATGAACAGCCCCATCCTTGCCCCCATCGTCGCGCTGGTCGCGTGGAGCCTGTTAATGTGGCTATGGATGTACGCCACGCGCATCCCTGCGATGCAAAAGGCGAAGATCGATACCATAAACCTGGTTGGCGGCAGCGGCGCCGACCTTAAGGCGATCATCCCGCCCAAATCGCAATGGCCTGCCGACAATTACAACCATCTGCACGAGCAACCGACGATCTTTTACGCGATCGCGATCGTCCACGCGCTGATCGGCACCGGCCATGGCATCAACTTGTCGATCGCCTGGGGCTATGTGGCCTTGCGCATTCTCCACAGCATCGTCCAGGCGACGGTGAACCGGGTGATCGTGCGCTTCTCCATCTTTGCGCTGTCAAACCTTTGCCTGATCGCCCTGACGCTGCACGCGGCGATGGCGCTGGCCTATCGAGGCTGATCCCTTCTCTCACCGTTCCCCCCGAGCGACGTCGAGGGGCGGGAGGGCTCGGAAGAGCTCAGCTCGACTGCGCTCGACACGAACGGGGCCTGTTGCCACCAACGCTTACCCGAATAGCCGCGCCATCGATCGGTCGAGCATGAGGAGCTGCCAAAGCGTCCGGCCATGCTCGGCGCGACCCGCGCGATGATCGGCGGCGAGGCGATCGATCGTCGCGGGTTCGAACCAGCCCGATCCAACCAGCACGGGCGAGCGCGACAGGGCGGCCGCCTCGTCGGCCAGCGGCCCGCGAAACCATGCGCTGATCGGCGTGACGAAGCCCATTTTCGGTCGATAGAGAATGTCGCGCGGCAGATGCTTTTCCAGCGCCTTTTTCATCAGCCATTTGCCCTCGCCGCCCCGCAACCGCATCGCCACGGGCAGACGGGCGGCGAATTCCACCAGGCGATAATCGAGCAACGGTTCACGCGCTTCCAGGCCAACCGCCATGCTGGTGCGATCGACCTTGGTCAGGATGTCGCCGGGCAGCCAGTGCTTGAAATCGGCATATTGCGCGCGATCAAGCGGTTCGCGCGCCGGGGCATCGGCCATCGTGTCGCGATAGCGCTGCTCCGCCCGATAGCCGGCCAGTGCCGACCGGGCGGCCCCGCTGAACAGGGCCGAGCGCAGGGGCGGCGGCGTGATCCCCACCGAACGGGCATAGGCGGCCGCGCCATCATCAGCCAGCGCAAGCAGCGTGGTCTTGGCGCGCAAAAAGCGGGGCGCCCAGTCCGCTTTCGGATAGGCCCGCCCCAGCCCCCCGAACAGCCGCGCCCGCAAGCCGGTGGGCAACAGCGCCCGCGCCCGCTCCTCCGCCGCCTGAAAGCGGTAGCGGCGATACCCCGCAAACGCCTCGTCCGCGCCATCCCCGGACAGCGCCACCGTCACTTGCTCGCGCGCCAGGGCACAGACCTGATACGTCGCCAATGCCGAAGCATCGGCAAAGGGTTCGTCAAACGCCGCCACCAGCGTGTCGAGCAGGGCCATGTCATCCGCCGCCACCACCCGCTCGCGATGCCGCGTCGCATAACGCTCGGCGATGCGCGCGGCATAGCGGCGCTCATCATGGTCGGCGACATCAAAGCCAATGGTGCACGTGTTGACCGCGTGGCGACTGGCCTCCGCCATCAACGCAACCACCGCGGAACTGTCGACCCCGCCCGACAAGAACGCGCCGAGCGGCACGTCGGCCACCATCCGCGCGCGCACCGCCCCGCGCATCAGCTCGAGCAATTCTTCCTCAAGCTCGCGCGTCGACCCGCGCGCGCGATGCGAAAAATCGATATCCCACCAACATTGCGGCGCCGGCACCGCCCGCCCCCGCTCCATCAGCAGGAAATGACCCGCAGGCAGCTTTTTCACGCCCGCCACCATACAACTGTCGTCGGGCACATAGCCGAGCGCCATGAAATCCTCGACCGCGCGAAGATCAGGGGCGCGGCGGAGCAGCGGATGCGCGAGCAGGCCCTTTAATTCCGACGCAAAGGCCACCGCGCCATCGGCCAGCTGGACATAATGGAGCGGCTTCACCCCTAGCCGGTCGCGCGCGAGGAACAGCGACTGGCGAGCGGCATCGTAGAGCGCAAAGGCGAACATGCCGTTCAGCCGGTCGAGCATCGCCGGCCCCCAGGCCGCCCAGCCATGCAGCAATATTTCGGTATCGCTGTTGGTGGCAAAACGCGCGCCCCGCGCCTCCAGCTCGGCGCGCACATCCTTGAAATTATAGATTTCGCCGTTGAAGGTCACCGCCAGGGTGCCGTCGGCGCTGAGCATTGGCTGCGCACCACCGGCAAGATCGATGATGGCGAGCCGCCGATGCGCCAGCCCGACGCCCGGCGCGGTCCACACCCCTGATCCGTCGGGTCCGCGATGCGCCTGTGCATCGGCCATCGCCGTCAGCCGCGCGGGATCGATGGGTTTGGGCGTATCGGGGTAGAACAGCCCGGCAATGCCGCACATCAGCCGGTGGTTCCTGCTTCACGATCGGCGAAACGGTCGATCGGGCCAATGCTTTGGAGAAGGCGCCGGATCGCCGCCTGAGGATCATGGCCCGGCAGTGCCTCGGCCGACAGCAATATCGCGACCGCACGCTGCCGCCCGCCGAACAGCTTTGCCCGCAGCGTCTCCAGCTTCACCCGCTTTTCGCTCCCCGTCACGACGTCGCCGATACGATACCAGGTCGCAACGACACGTTCGACGGGGCCGGGCGCGGTGATCCGTATCGCCGACCCGCCGTTGATGGCGGGCACGGCGCCCACTTTCACCCAGCGATCATTTTCGGCCAGCGCGCCGATGCCAAAGCCGACCAGTTCCTTGCCCTCGCGCTGGCTGCCGTACACCGCCACCGCCACGTCAACCACATTGCCCGCCCCATCGGCATAGCGGCCAATCAGGAAATGGTCGGCATTGGGGTAATGCGGTGCCCAGGGCACACGCGCGCTCATCGCTACGCGCTGCCAGCCTGGCAGCACCGGCAAGTCGATATGGCGCGGCAGAACATCGGCACGGGCGTCGAGCGCCTTGGCGGCCGCGGGTGCGGCGATCATCACGGCCAGCGCCAGCGCCGCTGCGACCAGCGCGTCGATCCGCCTCGGCGAGGCCCGGCCCAGCGCAGCGCCATCGACCGGCGCCGCATCCGGATCGCGATCAAACCAGCGCCAGCCAATCGCCAGCACGGCCCCCATCACGCCCGCGAAAAACAGCCAGCCGAATATGATATGGTCAAAACCCGTCGCGGTTTCGACCGAGGTCAGCGACGCCGCATAAATGGTGCCGAACGCGCGCACGCCATTGGCGATCACCGCAACCGCTTCCGCCATCACGAAGAAACCGATCCGGCGCGGCCAGCTATTGAAGCACAGATGCGCGACCAGCACCGCAAAGGCCGCCATCGCGATCACGAATTTGGAACCCGAACACGCCTCGGCGATCGCAAAATAGCCCGCTGGCGTCGTGATCAGCGTGCCATTGACGCTGGCAGAGACCCCGACCAGCCCAAGCAATCGCGTCACCATCGCGACGGTAATGTCTTGCAGCGGTGCCGCCACCGACTCGCCAAACGGCACAAGGAAAAAGGCGTAAGCTAGCGGAAACGCCAGCGCGCGCGCGACCTGCGGCCCGAGCAAGGTCAGCACCAGTCCGGGCAGCATTGCCACCAGGCCGATATGGCGGAACAGGGCAACGCCGGCGATTTGCCCGACCAGCCATAGGCTGCCTGCCCCCGCCAGCGCCACCAACCCCAGCGGCCACGCCACCGGATCTAGCGCCGCCAGCACCGCTCGTCGCTGCCAGACCAGCCACGCCACCACCGGCCCGATGAACAGGCAGTGGCCGAAGGTGGTATTGGTCCACCACAAGGTCGCCAGCGCGCGGGCATCGGCCGCAAAGGCGACCAGCGCGGCACCAATCAGGACGGCCAGAAAAAACCCGTGCCGCGGCCACCCTGCCCGCCATTCCATTGCGGGCGCTGGCGGGCAGGCAGCGGCCGTGGCCGCACGCATCACGCCGCCGATCGCCGCGTTGGCAGCGGCCTGCCGTTCGCGCCGACAATCCGGTCGAGCGGGGCGAGG
>JBOFDB010000362.1:0-6649 GCA_051646545.1 Sphingomonas sp. | reverse complement strand
TCAGCCGGATCGTGTCGATCAGCGCCTTGGGCCCCAGCACGCCGCCCGCCACCAGATCGCTGTGACCGCCGGCATATTTGGTCAGGCTGTAAACGACGATATCGGCGCCATGCTTCAGCGGCTGGTGCCAGAGCGGGCCGAGGAAAGTATTGTCGATCGCGATGGGCGGCTTTTCGGGCAGGTTGCCGAAAATCGCGTCGCGGCTGGCGGCGACGGCCTCGACATCGACCAGGGCGTTGGTGGGGTTGGCGGGGCTTTCAAGGTAGATCAGCGCGACGCGGCCTGACGCGGCCTTGCTCAACACCGAATCGATTTCCTCGCGCGTCGCGCCCGCCGGAAAGTCGAGGAAATGCACGCCAAAGCGGCCAAGCACGCGGGCGATAAGCGTTTCGGTCGCGGCATAAAGTGGCCCGGAATGGACGATGGTGTCGCCCGGCCGCACCAGCGACAGGAACAAGGTCGCAATCGCCGACATGCCCGACGAGAAACTCAGCGCGTCCTCGGCCTCTTCCCAGATGCCGAGCCGATCTTCGAGGATTTCCTGATTGGGCCCGTTGAAACGCGAATAGACAAGGCCCTCCGCCCCGCCCGGGCGCTTGCCCGTCACCCCCTCGAAATGCCGCTTTCCCGCCGCCGCATTGGGGAAAACAAAGGTGGAAGTAAGGAAGATCGGGGGTTTCAGCGACCCTTCCGACAGCATTGGATCAAACCCATGGCCCATCATCAGCGTTGAGGGCTTCAGCTTGTGACCGCCAACGGTTTCGACAGGCGGCTTGGGGCGCCGGCGCGGCGCGGCGGCCTCGGGTTCGTCGGTCATGGCAATGCTCCTGGGGCGCGAAATTTTGTTATGCGATGACGTATAGAGGAGACGCGCGATCAGCCAAGCGCGATCAGCGACATCTGGCGACCATAATCGCTTTCACCGCGATGGGTTGCGCGGCGGAAGCTGAAAAAACGGTCTTCATCGGCATAGGTATCGAGGCCAAGCATCTCGACGCGCCCCACCCCGGCTGCGGCCAGGCGATGCGCGACATAGGCTTCGAGATCGAATTGCTGGTGGCCGGGGCGGCCGGGCGTGAAAAAGCGTTCGTTCGCGGGATCGGCAGCGGCGAAGCGGGCGAGAAAGCCGTCATCAACCTCATAGCTCGCCCGCGCGATGCAGGGGCCGATGGCGGCGACAATGCGGTCGCGTTGGGCGCCCAGCGTTTCCATCGCCAGCACGGTCGAATCGGTAATGCCGGCGAGCGCGCCTTTCCACCCGGCATGCGCAGCGGCGACAATACCCGCCTGAGCGTCGGCGAGCAACACGGGCGCACAATCAGCGGTGAGAATGCCGAGCGCGAGTCCAGGGCGATCGGTGACGAGCGCGTCGGCGCGCGGGCGCACCGCCTCGTCATAAGGGGCGATGACGGTAACCGCATCGGCGGAGTGGACCTGATAGACCGTCGCCAACCGCGCCCCCGGCGCCACCGCCGCTACCGCAAGTGTGCGGTTTTGCGCAATCGTCGCGGCGTCATCGGCCGATCCGGTGCCGACATTCAGCCCGGCATGGACGCCGCTCGACACGCCGCCACGCCGCCCGAGAAAACCGTGTCGCACCCCCTCAAGCGCGCTTGCCCGAATAACCTCAACCGCGCTCACAGCGCCAACCGCATGATATGGTCCTCATCCGCCTGGTCGCCGACCATGAAGGCGTATTTCTGGACAAATTCAAAGCCGCGCTTGGCGTAGAAACGCCGCGCCCGGTGATTGTCGGTGAAGACCGACAGGTAAAGCTCGTCCGCCCCCCTCGCCCGCGCGGTCGCCACGGCCCAGTCCATCAGCACCGGCGCGATGCCGGCACCGTGCCAGGGCTGCAGCACATAGAGCTGACGTAGCTCGATCGGGTGCCCGCGCGGCTCGAATGGCATCGCGTGTGGGCCAAGTTTGCAATAGGCGATCAGCGCGCCCGCCTCTTCGGCGACCCGCACGGCATAAGCAGGATCGGCAAGCTGTTCTGCCCAATGCTCGGGCGCGTGGTTCTTCAGGAACAGCGCCAGATTTTCGGGCGAGTAGAGGTGGCCGAAAGTGTCTGAAAAAGTCTGCGTGCCGAGCGCGGCGAGTTTGGCGGCGTCTGCTGGAGTCGCGTCGCGATAGGTGATCATCGGAAGCCCTCCGGCACTGGCCAACCCGGCGCAGTGAGGCCGAGTGCCTTGAACAGCGTCCCCATCTGTTCGGGCGAAACCAGCCTATCGCGATCGGCCATCACCTCTGGCCCCAGCCGCGTCGCCCGCGCGTCGATGCCGATCGCGGTCAGGAAGGCGCCCTGCCCCACCGGCCCGTGCGGCACGGCACCGGCGCGCACGGCCGCTGCCGCCAGCGTCGCCATATCGACATGCGCGGTCAGGTCCTGCTCGCCCGGCGCGTCGAACGGGTTGGCATAAGCATGGCCGCGCACCGCCTGCAATGTGTCGCCGATTGCCGGTCCTTCATAGCCATAATCGATGATGAGCGCGGCACCGCCCTGCTGCGCCAGCCGTCCGGCGAGCGTTTCCACAGTCGCGACGGCGGCGGGGCAGGTCTCGATGATTGCCCCGGCTGCTGCATCGGCAAGCGCGGGCGGGATAATGCCGTCAGGCACCGCCTTGCCCTTGATCGGCAGGAACAAAATGTCCTGGCAGGCAACGAGCCGTTCGTGCCAGCCGTCTGCGCCCTTCACTAATTGCCGGATCGGGAGCGCATCGAAAAACTCATTGGCGACAATGAGCAACGGCACATCATCGGGCAGGCTCGTGACCTCGTCATGCCAGGTCGCGGTCGGCACCCGCTCGGCCTGCGCCGCGCGCAGCACCGGACTTGTTTCGACGAAATGGACCGATGGCATCAGCCCCGCCCGCGCCATGGCGCGCAGCGCGTCGGCGGCGAGCGTTCCCCGCCCCGGCCCCAGCTCGACATAAGCGCAGTCTGGCCGCCCGGCGCGATCCCATAGATCGGCAAGCCACAGCCCGATCAGTTCGCCGAACATCTGGCTGATTTCGGGCGCCGTCACGAAATCGCCCGTCGCGCCCAGCGGATCGCGCGTCGCATAATAATGCGCGTTCGCCGCCGCCATGAACTGCGCGACCGATATCGGCCCGGCCAGCGTAATGGCGCGCGCCAGCCGCTCGGCCAGCGCCGGTTCGGCGGTCGTCACCATCGCCGTCCCACCATGTCAGGCGACGCTTTCGCTGCCCGCAATGGGCTCGACCCGCTGGCGCCGGGCCGTCGCGGTCACGATCAGGTAAAGACCGCCCAGCACCATCGGCAGATCGAGCAATTGCCCCATATGCAGCCCCGGCGTGCCCAGGATGGCATTGGCGGCATATTGGGCGTCGGGCTCGCGGAAAAATTCGACAAAATAACGGAAGCAGCCATAGCCGATCAGGAAAATACCGACGAGCTTGCCCGGCTGGTACCGCGCCTTGGTCCGCCAGAAGAAGAACCACAGGATCGCAAATAGCGCGATCCCCTCCAGCCCCGCTTCGTAGAGCTGGCTGGGGTGGCGAGCCGGTTCGGGCAAGCCATCGGCCACCGTGTGCGGAAAGACGATCGCCCAGGGCACGTCGGTCGGGCGGCCCCACAGCTCACCATTCACGAAATTGGCGAGGCGGCCAAAGAACAGCCCGAAGGGCACGCAGCAGGCAAGATAATCATGCACGCGCAGCCAATCGAGCTGGTTGCGCCGCGCAAACCAGATGATCCCCAGCGACGTGCCGATCGCGCCGCCGTGAAAGCTCATGCCGCCTTCCCACAATTGAAGGATTTCGAGGGGGTGAAGGAACATTTTCGGCGCGTAAAACAGCACATAGCCGATCCGCCCGCCAAAAATGACCCCCAGTGTCGCATAGAACACCAGATCATCGGCATGGCGCCGCGCCATCGGCGCGCCGGGCTGCGCGATCAGCCGCAGCAGGTACCACCAGCCCACCAGAATGCCGACAATGTACGAGATCGAATACCATTTCAGGCTGAACCACCCGATGGTGAAGATTTTGGGATTGAGCCCCAGTTGATCGAAATGGATATGGGCGTGCGTAGCGACGGTCGACAGGATCAAGGCTTTTCCCCCGATGGCGATGCCTCCATAAGGGCCGGAAACGATAAACCCAAGGGAGAGAATCATGCCAAGTGCGCTTGACCTTCGCATGGATGCCGCAATGGCAGGGCTGGTCGCAGAAGGCGGCATGATGCCGGTCGTCGAGGTCGAGCATCGCGGCCGCAAATGGCCCGCCATCGCTGCGGCACCGCCGGCACTCAGCTATTATTTCGCGCATTTCTGCGCGGAGCATGCCGAAAAGGAATTTCTGGTCGCCGGCGAAGAGCGGCTGACATTCGCCGAGGTGCATGACATCGCGCTCAGCGTCGCGCGCGCCTTGGTGGCGGGCTATGGCGTCAAGCCTGGCGACCGGGTGGGCATCGCGATGCGCAATTCGCCCAGCTGGATCGCGCTCTACATGGGCGTGCTGCTCGCAGGCGGGGTGGCGACCTTGCTCAACGGCTGGTGGCAGGGGCCTGAACTCGCCACAGCGATTGCCGATGTCGAGTGCGGCCTCGTCTTTGCCGATGGCCCCCGCGTCCAGCGGCTGAACGAAGTCTCCGGCGTGGCGGCGCGAATTGTCGCGGTCGATGACCGGCTGCGCCTGAAAGAAGCGCTGATCCACGTCATCGACACCGGCACCGCCGATGGGGCGCTGCCGATGCTGACGGGCGATCATCATGCGACGATCCTGTTTACCTCGGGCTCGACCGGCCAGTCCAAGGGCGCACTCAGCGACCATAAGGGCGTGGTGCAGGCGGTGTTCAATTACCTCGCCAACGCGATCATGATGCTGCAGTTGTCGACCGAGGACGGCAAGGCACCGGCGCCGCAACAGGCGATGCTGCTCAACGTGCCGTTGTTCCACGTCACCGCCGAAGTGCCGGTGCTGCTGCAAAGCTTTGCGATGGGGCGCAAGCTGGTGCTGATGCCCAAATGGGATGCCGAGGAAGCGATGCGCCTGATCGAGCGTGAGCGGGTGACCTATTTCGTCGGCGTGCCGCTGATGAGCTTCGAAATCCTGACGCACCCCAACCGGCACAATTATAATCTCTCGACCGTCACCGATTTCGCCGCGGGCGGCGCGCCACGCCCCGTCGAGCATGTTCGTCGGTTGAATGAGGAAATGGGCGGGCCGGCGCCGCTGATCGGCTATGGCCTGACCGAGACCAACGGCGTTGGCTGCGGCAATTTCCGCGACAATTATCTCGCCAAGCCCAATTCGACCGGTCGCGCCTCGGCGCCCCTGGTCGAGCTTGCCATTCTGGACGGCATGGGGCGGCCGGTCGCGCAGGGCGAGCGCGGCGAAGTCGCCATCCGGTCTATCTGCAATTTCATCGAATATTGGGGCAACCCCGCCGCCACCGCCGCCGCATTCAGCCCCGATGGTTTTTTCCTGACCGGCGACATCGGCTATCTCGATGATGACGGGTATCTGTTCATCGTCGACCGCAAAAAGGACATCATCATTCGCGGCGGCGAGAATATCTCGTGCCAGGAAGTCGAGGCGGCGCTGTACGAGCATCCCGACGTGGCCGAGGCGAGCGTTTTCGGCCTGCCCGATGAACGCCTGGGCGAAGTGCCGGGCGCCGTGGTTCACCCGCGCAACGGCGCAACGCTGACCCGCGACATACTGTGCGAGTTTCTGTCGCACCGCATTGCGGCGTTCAAGCTGCCGCAGGTCATGTGGTTCTCAGACCAGCCATTGCCGCGCCTGGGCACCGAGAAGATCGACAAGGTATCGCTGCGCGCCACCTATCGCGCGGCCTGTGCCGCTGAGATGGCGAAGGCCTGAACCCGACCGTTGCACCGTTGGTGCCGAGCTTGTCCAAATGCGGTGCTGTTTGCGTGGACGATCGGCAGTTTGAACCGCCCGGCGCGACCGGTGCGCGACAAAGCTGGTCCTCTAGCCCATCTGGCGCCTTTGCTCGCGCGCCGCTACAGCCGCGGCGATGACCACGCCCAAGCTCGCCGAGCGCCTGGCCAATATTGATCGCCGCACGCTGCTGATCGGCGGCGGCGCTGGCATTGGCCTGATTGTGGCGTGGAGCCTGTGGCCGCGCACTTACCCGGAAAATCTCACCGCCGCGCCCGGTGAGACGATCATCAATGCCTGGCTCAAAATCGGCACGGATGGCCATGTATCCGTCGCCGTCCCGCAGGCAGAATATGGCCAGGGGGTCTATACCGCGCTGCCCCAGATCATTGCCGATGAACTGGGGGCGGACTGGCGCACCGTGTCGGTCGAACCGGCCCCGCTCAACCCGCTTTACGCCAACAGCATGGCGGTCGATGAGCTGTTTGAGGGGCTGTTCGCCGATGTCCCGCAACAAGTAAAGGAAAGCCATGCCGCGCGCACCGCCTTGGTGATGACGGCAGGCTCAACCTCGGTGCGCGCGTTTGAGGAGCCGTTGCGCCGCGCCGGTGCCGCCGCGCGAGCTTTATTGTGCCAGGCCGGCGCGGCCAGGCTGGGGGTCGCGGCGAGCGCGTGCGATACCAAGGACGGCTTCGTTGTTTCGGGCCAGCATCGCGTGCGCTTTGCCGAACTCGCGGCAGCGGCGGTCGGCTATCGCGTCCCTGATCCCTTGTCGCTGC
>JBOFDB010000573.1:0-1300 GCA_051646545.1 Sphingomonas sp. | reverse complement strand
CGATCACGACGCGCCGCTCGAAGTGATGTGGCAGGGCCGCTTCATTACCGCGCAACGCCGTGGCCGCTGGGAATTTGTCGGGCGCGCCCGCAACATTCGCGCCGCCGTTATCCTGGCGGTGGAGGAGGGGCAGGTGCTGCTCGTCGAGCAATATCGCGTGCCGCTCGGCCGCCGCTGCCTTGAATTGCCGGCAGGGCTGGTTGGCGATGAAGGCGATGCCGATGAGCATGCCGAAACCGCCGCCGCGCGCGAGCTGGAGGAGGAAACCGGCTATCGCGCGGCGCATATCGAAAATTTGGGCGAATTTTATTCGTCGCCCGGCATGGTGTCGGAAAGCTTCACGCTGGTCCGCGCGCACGGGCTGGAGCGGGTCGGCACCGGGGGCGGGGCGGGGGATGAAGCCATCACCGTTCATCGCGTGCCGATCGCCGATATTGCCGATTTCATCGCCGCCAAGCGGGCGGAAGGCGTGGCGATGGACGTGAAATTGCTGGCCTTGTTGGGATCGGGCTGGCTTGGCACGCGCTAGGCCGTCGCGATTTGCGGCTTGACTTGGCGTGGGCGAAGCCGGACGGCCACGATCATGCAGGCACTTCCCGACTATTCGGCCGTCGATGCAGCGGCGCTGGCGGCAATCCGCACGCGGGGCGAACCCGCCGTGCTGAGGGGGCTGGTGGCGGATTGGCCCGTGGTCGCGGCAGCCAAGGCAGGCACGCTCGGCGATTATCTGAGCGCGATGGCAAGCGACCAACCCGTTGCAATGGTGCGCGCACCGGCGCGCGCTGAGGGCCGCCTGCATTATGACGCGGCGCTGACCCGGCCCAATTTTGATCGCGAACCCGCCACGATCGCGCAATTCTTCGCCGAGGCGGCGCGACAGGCAGCCCGCGATGACGGCGATACGTTGGCGATCCAGGCCATTCCGGCGAACCAGCTATCGGGCTTTACCAACGCCAATCCGCTGGCGCTGCTTGCCGATGTCGAGCCCCGGCTGTGGCTGGGTACCGCAGCGGTGGTGGCGACGCATCACGACCAGGTGGAAAATATCGCCTGCGTTGCCGCCGGGCGCCGCCGCTTCACGCTGTTCCCGCCCGAGCAGGTCGGCAATCTCTATATGGGGCCGTTCCACCTGACGCCCGCCGGTACCGCGGTCAGCATGGCGCATGTGACCGCGCCTGATCTGGCCCGGTTTCCCCGCTTTGCCGATGCGCTGGCGAGCGCCACCCAGGCCGAGCTTGATCCCGGCGACGCCATCTATATCCCCTATGGCTGGTATCACCATGTCGAGGCGCTGGCGCCG
>JBOFDB010000148.1:0-5906 GCA_051646545.1 Sphingomonas sp. | reverse complement strand
GGAACAAGCTGCGCTGGCTGTCGGTCGCGATCAGGAAGTTGACCGGTCCATGGCCCAGCGCGCTCAGCGTGCCGCCCGTCGTCACCAGCACCATCACGCCCAACGCCGCGCCGACCCGATCAAGCCGGAAAGTGATGATCAGCAGCGGCAGCATGGGCAGAAACAGCAGCGGAATATGGTCTTGCCCAAAGGCAAGCGCGGTTACCCCCGCCATGCCCGCAAACAGCGCAATTGCCTCGACGCGTTGCCAGCCCGCGAGCTTGCGGAGCCAGACGCTGAACTCCTGACGCATGAACATGGTGAGCGGCGGTGCGAACACCAACATGCCGAGCATATGCGCCGCAAACCAATCGCGACACAGCGGCCAATAGGGCAGGCCCACCACCTGGTGTGCAATGCCGGCAGCAATGATGGCCGACACGATCGGTCCGGCAAAGCCCGCCGCGCCGACGAACAGCGCGACATTGCCGAGCGAGGCGAGGTAATCGTCGCGCTTGCCCAACGTGCGCAATATCGCGGCGCCCACCAGCGCATCGGCCAGATTGGCGAACGCCATTGGCAATGCTGCCGCCGGCCCGAAGCCGAACAATGCCGTCGCGACCATGCTGGCCAGACCGCTGGCGAACAGGATGCCGCTCCATTCCTGCCGGTCGCGCCGCATCAGCTGCGCCGTCAGCAGCGCGCTTGCCGCCCAGACATGGGCAAAGCCACCGTCAAAGCGCGTCGTCGCGATGGGAATTGCGGCCAGCACGAAATAGGCCAGCGCAAAACCAGCCAGATTGCGGCTTGATGTCGCTGGGTGGGTCACGCTGGGCATCCTCGACATTCGCCGGGGTCTAGCGCGTTGGGGTTAAATCATTCTTCAAGCGGCAATCTGGGTGGTTGCGCGGGCGCTCAAATCGGGCGCGTAATTGGCCGATGGCGTCGGGATTGGCGGGCTGGTGGAGCTGAGGGGAATCGAACCCCTGACCTCTGCAGTGCGATTGCAGCGCTCTCCCATCTGAGCTACAGCCCCGCCCGCGAACACCCCGGCGCCGCCGGGGAGCGATGGCCCTTAGCGGCACTTCGCCATCGATGCAACCGCACGCCGCCGACAAATGTCGATACGCCTACGACGAGGTGCCCGGCAAGCGCGGTCGACGCCGCGTGCCGCGAGTTTGGCGGGGGAACCGGCGGCGTCATTGATCCTTGATTCCAGGCAGGCTGCGGCTCGGCTGCGAGACGCGGTTGCTGCTGGTTAGGAGATTGAGCGATGAGTTACGGGCGCTATTACACAGGCAATGATTGGCGCAGCGACGGCAATTATGGCGGCGAGCGCGGTGGATTTGAGGGACGATCGAGCGCCCGCGACTATCGGGCCGCCGGGATGATCGGCGATGATGATCGCGATGACTTTGGCCGGGGCAATTCTGGCCATCAGCGCGATCGTGGCGATCAATTCGGCCCCTATGGCGAGCGCGGCAGCAGCAGTGGCGGTCGGCCATCCGATTACGGATCAAGCTATGGCTATGGCGCGGGCTATCGCGGCTATGGCAGCCGCGAGCAGGGCAATTACGGTCAGTCTTCACCGCAACAGGGCTATCGCCCGCGCGGCCAGCAACACCCTGATTATGATTACCAGGATCGCGGCTTTTTCAACCGGGCGGGTGATGAGGTCCGTTCCTGGTTTGGCGATGAGGACGCTGAACGCCGCCGCCGCCTCGACGAACGCAATGACCATCAGCACGACCCGGAATATCATGGCTGGCGCCAGCGCCAGATCGAGGCGCTCGACCGCGATTACCATGACTATCGCACGGAGCGGCAACAGCATTTCAACAAGCAGTTCGATAGCTGGCGCAGCGAGCGTGACCGCCAGCGTCAGTCGCTCCGCCAGGTTCGCGAGCATATGGAGGTGGTCGGCTCCGACGGTCAGCCAGTAGGCACGGTCGACAAAGTCGCCGATGACCGGATCATTCTGACCAAAAGCGACGCAGCAGCAGGCGGTCATCATCATGCGATCCCGGTCGGCTGGCTGCAATCGGTCGATGAGCGCGTGACGCTCAACAAGACTGCCCAGGAGGCGCAGGATCACTGGCGCGATGAGGATCGTGGCGCCTTGTTCGGGGGCGGCGTCCAGGGCTATGGCGATCGCAGCCTGGCGGTCGCGCGCGGGCCATCTGCCAATCGTTGATCAGTAGGATGGGGTCGGCTTTAGGGTCGGCCCCCTCTTGCATCATCCAAGGCTCGGCCATAGGCCAGTCATCATAACGACGCCGGAAAGGATCGCTCGATGGCTCAGGCCTGGACTCTGAAATCTCGCCCCCAGGGCACCCCCACGCATGACAATTTCGAGCTGGTGGACTTCACGCTGCCCGAGCTTGAGCCCGGCATGGTCCGGTTGGCCAATCGCTGGCTGTCGGTCGATCCCTATATGCGCGGCCGGATGAATGACGTGAAAAGCTATGTTCCGCCCTTCCAGATTGGCGAGCCTCTGCAAGGCGGCGCGATCGGCGAAGTCGTGGAAAGCACCGCTGACGGCCTCGCGCCCGGCGATCATGTGCTTCACATGGCGGGGTGGCGCGACGAGGTGGTGCTGCCTGCCGCCGCCGTGCAGAAATTGCCCGATCTGGCGGTGCCGCCCCAGGCATTTCTTGGGCAGATGGGCATGCCCGGCATGACCGCCTATTTCGGTTTGCTCGAGGTGGCGAGCGCCAAGGAAGGCGATGTCGTCTTCGTTTCTGCCGCAGCAGGTGCGGTGGGATCGACCGTGGTGCAGATCGCCAAGGCCAAGGGCATGACGGTCATCGGCGCGGCAGGCGGCGCCGACAAATGTAATTGGGTCAAGGGCCTGGGCGCAGATGCTGTTATCGATTACAAAGCCGGATCGATCGTCAAGCAGCTCATGGAGGCGGCGCCCGGCGGCATCGATGTCTATTTCGACAATGTCGGCGGTGATCATCTCGACGCTGCGCTCGCCACCGCCAAGGAACGCGCCCGTTTTGCGATTTGCGGGATGATCGAGATGTATAATACCGGCGCCCCGACGGCGCTTCGCTATGCCGCGCGCATCATCGGCGCACGCATCCGTATCCAGGGCTTCATCGTCAGCGACTATCTGGCGCGCGCGCCGGAATTTTATCGCGACATGGCGGCGTGGGAACATGCCGGCCAGCTGAAGCGCGAGGAAACGGTGATGGAGGGTCTTGCCAGCACCCCCGACGCCTTTCTCGGGCTGTTCACCGGCGGCAACACCGGCAAGATGCTCGTCAAGCTCTGATCTGGGCGGTCGTCCAGGGCGCTCGCGCCTGCCAGCCAAGGCGCTGGTAAAGCGCGCGCCCGGCGTCGGTCGCGTTGAGCAGTCCGCGGGTAATACCCCGTCGGCGCGCTTCGGCGCCCAGCAAGAGCATGATGGCCGTACCGAGGCCCTGACGGCGATGTGTGGGCGCTACTTCGATCGTATCGTGGAGCGCCCAGTCATCGATCGGCGTCATTCGCCCGCGTGCCGCTTCCGTGCCCTCACTGTCGATCAATCGGGCCTGGCAGACATCGCCAGTCCAGCCAAGTTCGACAGCCAATGTCGGCGGTACGCTGGGGTGCGTGTCGGGCAACGCGGCGCACGTCATGGTCGTGCCGGTGCGCTCTACATGCCAGCCATCGGGCAGTAACTTCGCCATATCGGCTGGATCGATTGCAGCCTTGAGCAGGATGTGCGGTTCCACAATGGAGCGCGCGATCTCGGCAATGCCAATCGGCGGGCGTGGGAAGACGAAGCGACGCCGTTCGGTCGGCTCGCCGGTTTCGATGCGATGGGCACCGCCGATTACCAAGGGCGGCGCCAAGGCCCGGCTTTGCGCCCAACCCCGGGCGAACGTCTCGATCAATGCGGCGGGAACGAGCAGCGCGCTCAAATCTCGCCCGAGAAGGTATCGCATTGATTGGGGTCGGCGGTTTCGATGCCGCGCTTCAGCCATTTCATCCGCTGGGCGGACGTGCCATGGGTGAAGCTGTCCGGCACCACGCGGCCCTGCGTTTCCTGTTGCAGCGTATCGTCGCCAATGGCGTGCGCGGCGGTGAGGCCGCTTTCAAGGTCGCCCGGCTCCATCCGGTCGCGGTTCAGGCCCGCCCAGACGCCGGCATAGCAATCCGCCTGCAATTCCAGCCGCACCGACAGCTTGTTGCCTTCGGCTTCCCCAACACGTTGCTGGCGCTGCGTCACCTGATCCGAAATGCCCAGCAAATTCTGGATATGATGGCCAAATTCGTGCGCGATCACATAATCCTGCGCAAAATCGCCCTTGGCGCCAAAGCGATTGGCGAGTTCATCGAAAAAGCTGGTGTCGAGATAAATGCCGCGATCGACCGGGCAATAAAATGGCCCCATCGCCGATTGCGCGGCGCCGCAGCCGGAGCGGCCGTCGCGGCTGTAGAAAACGAGTTTGGGCGCGGTGAAGTGCTGGCCGTTTTGGGCAAAATAGGCGGCCCAGGTCTTGTCGGTCGAGCTAAAGGCGTTGCACGCGGCATGGCTGGCGGGATTGGCCAGGCATTTCTGCTGCAGCGTCTCGCCCGGTTGGCTGAGCCCGCCTGACCCTTGGCCAACCGACTGAGGCGAAAAGCGCTGGCCACCGCCCAGCATCGGCAAGCCCCCACCGAACACCGCCAGCACCAGCAGCAGCACGACCACGCCGCCACAGCCGAAGCGGCTGAACACGAAGGGCAGCAATCCCAGGATCAGCCCACCGCCGCCCCCACCGCCAAAGCCGCCGCCAAAATTCTGGCCGCGTTGGTCTTCGACATCAATGTTAGGATCAAAATCGTCGAGGCGCATTGTTCGTCCCGCCACTCATCGCTCTGTTGATGAATGCGCGGCGCTGGCGCGGGTTGCAATAGGGCGCGTTGCACGTGTCACCCGTCGCGACTGTCATCAAACCGTCGTTGATCGCGCGAAGCGAAAGGAGCATGGCGACCCACATGGCCGATGACGAGTCCCGCAGCGCAGCAAAGCCCCGGCGGAACCTGCGCCGCCAATCCCCTGCCATGCCGCTGCCCGATGAGGTCGCGCTGGTTCTGCAGGGCGGTGGCGCCCTGGGAAGCTATCAGGCGGGCGTCATTCAGGGCCTTGCCGAGGCGGGTATTGAGATTGACTGGGTCGCGGGCATTTCCATCGGCGCGGTCAATGCCGCCATCTTTGCGGGCAACCCGCCCGAGCGGCGGCTCGAGCGGCTAAAGGCGTTTTGGGATAAGGTGACGAGCGCCTTGCCCAGTTTCCCGATTTTCCCCAACGACCATCTGCGCGAATTGCTGCACGAATGGTCGGCGGGCATGGTGCTCACCACCGGGGTGCCCGGCTTCTTCACGCCCAGGCCTTTCCCGCCAACCTTTGCCGCATCTTCGACGCCTGCGGCGCTTAGCTTTTACGATTCGACGCCGCTGATCGAAACCCTCAATGAGCTGGTCGACTGGGACTTGATCAATAATGGCCCGATGCGGCTGTCGGTCGGCGCGGTCGACATCGAAAGTGGCAATTTCCGGTTTTTCGACACGACCACCGACAAGATCGATGTGCGCCACATCATGGCCTCGGGCGCGCTGCCCCCCGGGCTGCCGCCCGTCGAGATCGACGGCAAGCTGTGGTGGGACGGGGGGCTGGTGTCGAACACGCCGCTGGGCCATGTCATCGACCATCAGACCAGCCAGATACTGGTGTTTCAGGTCGATCTTTTTTCTGCCGCTGCCGAGTTGCCGCGCACCATCATGGACGTCATGGCGCGTGAAAAGGAAATCCGCTTTTCCAGCCGCACCCGGACGATTTCGGACGAGGTGATCAAACAGCGCATGGAGCGTGAGGCAATCGCCAAGGTGCTCGCCAAGCTGCCGCCCGAAATGGCCGACGACCCCGATGTAAAGGCGCTGGCGGCCTATGCGCA
>JBOFDB010000013.1:0-1333 GCA_051646545.1 Sphingomonas sp. | reverse complement strand
AAATGGCTGGCTGGGGCGGGAGGATTCGAACCTCCGCATGCCGGTACCAAAAACCAGTGCCTTACCGCTTGGCTACGCCCCAACAAATGCGCTGCCGTCCATAGCCGCTCCTTTGGGTGATGCAAGAGGTTCTCCGTCTGAACCTTCACCCGATCCGCTGCACCCAGCCATGCGGGTCGGGCGCGTGGCCGCGCTGGATATCCACCAATCGCTGGCGGAGGCGCTGGGTTGACTGCCCCGGACCGCCGCTACCGACGGTGAAGCTATAGTCGCTGCCCGTGACACTGCCAACCGGCGTCACCACAGCTGCCGTGCCGCAGGCGAAGGCCTCAATCAGCCTTCCGGATTCGGCGTCGGCACGCCATTGGTCGATGGCGTATCGTTCTTCTCGCACCACCAACCCCTCTTCCCGGGCAAGGGTGAGCAGGCTGTCGCGGGTGATGCCCGGCAGGATGGTGCCATCGAGCGGCGGCGTCAGCAGCGAGCCGTCGGCAAAGACGAAGAACAGGTTCATGCCCCCCAGTTCCTCGACCCAGCGGCGTTCTGAGGCATCAAGGAAGACGACCTGATCGAACCCGCGCGCGATGGCATCGGCCTGCGCGCGCAGGCTGGAGGCATAGTTACCGCCGCATTTGGCAGCGCCGGTACCGCCCGGTCCGGCGCGGGTGTCGGTGTCCGAGACCAGCAAGCTGACCGCCGGCGCACCGCTTTTGAAATAATTGCCCGCCGCGGTGGCGATGACGAGGTAGAGATATTCAGCGGCCGGTTTGACGCCGAGGAACACCTCGCTCGCGAACATGAAGGGGCGCAGGTAGATTGAGCCGCCTTCCACCGGCGGGAACCATGCAGCGTCAGCGGCGACGAGCGCGCGGCAGCTTTCGAGAAACAGCGCCTCGGGCAGCTCGGGCATCGCCATGCGGTTGGCGGAGGCGTTGAAGCGCGCCGCGTTCATGTCGGCGCGGAACAAGGCCATGCTGCCATCGGCGAGGCGATAGGCCTTCAGCCCTTCGAATATCTCCTGCGCATAATGGAAAACGGCGGCGGCGGGATCGAGGCTGAGCGGCCCGCGCGCCGTGATCCGGGGATCGTGCCAGCCCTCACCCTCGCGGTAGCGGATAATCGCCATATGGTCGGTAAAACAGCGCCCGAAGCCGGGATCAACCAGCCGCGCGGCACGCTCGTCTGCCGAAACCGGTGCCGGGTGCGGTTCGACGTGGAACAGGGGCGCGGACATGGCTTTACCTTGGCTGATACAATGGCATGGCGGTTACCGAGCAGGCCCTTGCTGGTCAACCAAGGCGGCGAGTTCACTGCCCCGGTCACGCGCGGCGCG
>JBOFDB010000313.1:0-2376 GCA_051646545.1 Sphingomonas sp. | reverse complement strand
CACCGCGCTGACGGTGGGGGCTTCAGTGGCGGCGGCAGGCGTGATCGGTTTTGTCGGCCTAATGGTGCCGCATCTCGTCCGGCCGCTGGCGGGTGGCAAGCCATCGGCGGTCCTGTTGCCGTCTGCGCTGGGCGGCGCGCTGTTGCTGACGGTGGCGGACAGCCTGGTGCGGCTCGCCCCCACGGTCAGCGAGCTGCGGCTGGGCATCGCGATGTCGATGCTGGGCGGTCCGTTCTTTCTGTGGCTGTTGCTGCGCATGCGGCGTGGCCTGGCATGACGATGCTGGCTGCCCGCGACGTGACGCTGCGGCTGGGAGGGCGAACGGTGCTCGACGCCGTGTCGATCGCCTGCGCGCCGGGCCGCGTTACCGCGCTGCTCGGCCCCAATGGCGCGGGCAAGAGCAGCGTGCTTGGCTGCCTTGCCGGCCTTTCCACGCCCGATGGCGGCGCGGTGCTGCTGGGGGAGGCCCCCATCCTGTCGCTCGACCGGCGGGCACGCGCCCGGCGGATCGGCTTCTTGCCGCAAGTCAGCGATGTGCACTGGAACATCGACGTCGAAAGCCTGGTCGCGCTGGGCCGTTTTCCGCATCGCGGCCGCTGGGGCGACAGTGCGGCTGACCGCGCCGCGATCGACCTCGCCATGGCCCAGACCGACATTACCCACCTCGCCAAGCGCGGCGTCGATCAGCTATCGGGCGGTGAGCGGGGCCGCGTGCTAATCGCGCGTGTGCTGGCGGGGGAGCCCGAATGGCTGCTGGTCGACGAACCGCTGGCCAGCCTCGACCCCGGGCATCAGCTCGCGACGCTTGATCTGCTGCGCGCGGCGGCGGCGCGGGGGTGCGGCGTGGTTGTGGTGCTGCATGACCTAACCCTTGCCCATCGCGTGGCGGATGATGCCGTGCTGCTGCGCGACGGGCGCGTGATTGCCGCTGGCCCCGCCGATGCGGTGCTGACCCCGCCCTTGATCGCCGCCGCCTATGACGTCGCCGTCGAAACCGGGGAAACCGCATCGGGCCAACGCTTCATTGTCGCCACGCACCGGGCATAGCCTGCCCGGGTGGCCTTGCCGTCGTCCCACCCTGTCGCTTATCTGGGGCCATGGCCTTTTCGCCCGCCGTCACCACCATCGCCCAGACGATCCAGCTGTCGCTCAGCCCGGTGTTCATGCTGGCGGGCATTGGCGCCGTGCTGAACGTGATTTCGCTGCGGCTGGCGCGGGTGGTTGATCGGGCGCGCGCCCTGGAAGCCCTCCACCCCCGCTCGACCGGGCCGGAGCATGATCGCCATGTCTGGGAATTGCGGCTGCTTGATCGGCGCATGTCGGTCATCAACGCCGCTTTGGTGCTGTGCGTCAGCAGTGCGATCGCGACCTGCTCGGTCGTGGCGCTGCTGTTCATTGCGGAGTTGATGCATCTCCACATCGGCAGCATTGTCGCGGTGATTTTCGTGCTGGCGATGGCGATGCTGGTCGCGGGGTTGCTGGCGTTTCTGTGGGAAGTCCATCTGTCGCTGCAGGCGACGCATATCCGCGTCGAACTGCTCGAGCATGAGCGGGGTTGACCGGCGGCCGCCTCGCCTCAACCGCCATTCTGACTTCAATCGTCATTGCGAGGAGCCGCGCGACGAAGCAACCCAGCCCGCCGCGCTGGATGGCGTCGCTGTGCTCGCAATAACGGTTCAGCCACTGGGTTGCGAACTCATCAACGGCCGCTTTCGGCACGAGGGCTTGACGACCGACCAGGGGCGTCAGCCGACATTCGCTTTCACCGTCGCCCCTTGCTTAACACGGGGCTTGGCTTTCTTCTCCCGCCGTGACGTGGGAAGCAATGGTTCGGCATGGCTAGGGAACAAGATTAGCCTGGCCCCGTGTCAAGCACGGGGCGACGAAGGGGAGACGGACTTTACAGGCGGAAGCCGACAGGCCGTTTTAATGAGCCTACGGCCCAATCCCTACCGCGTCGCTGCGTCTGCCGTCGGCAGATAGCGCGGGGCGACGCGGGCGCGGGCGGCCTGTTCATAGACATAACCCGCATTGAGCAGCGCCTGCTCGCTATAGGGCTTGCCGATAAACGACAGCCCCACCGGCAACCCGCGCGCCAGCCCCATCGGCACGGTCAGATTGGGATAGCCCGCCACCGCCGGCAGCTCGCTTGACGACGGCCCCTCATATTGATCGCCATAGACGGTGTCGATCAGCCAGGCCGGACCCGTTGTCGGCTCGACCAGGATGGTGGCATCGGCCTTGGCCAGCATCGCATCAATGCCGTCCTCACCCGCCAGCCGCAGCGATTTGGCGCGCGCGCCCAGATATTCCGGGTCGCTCAACCCCTTGGTCTTTTCCGCCGCCACAAAGGTTTCCTGCGCGAAATAGGGCATT
>JBOFDB010000101.1:0-1760 GCA_051646545.1 Sphingomonas sp. | reverse complement strand
GGATACCGGCCTGTCCTACGCGGGCGCCATGGCTTATTCTGGCGAGCCGCTCTTTGTCACGGTCGAACCCATCATCGCTCGCCCGGGCGGACGCGTCGGGTGCTGGTGCCGCACCCCATGGTCACTGCGAACATTAGGGAACATTCGCGACGGACGACCATGGCTTGAGCGCGCCGTCCGTCTAAATGCCGTGTGCGGCGCGATAGGCGCGCCATTTCGCGACATTGGCGTTGTGTTCGTCCAGCGTGTTGGCGAACACGTGCCCGCCCGATCCGTCCGCGACGAAATACAAGGCCGGGCTGTCGGCGGGATCGAGCACGGCATCGATGCTGGCGCGGCCGGGGTTGCAGATCGGCCCCACAGGCAGCCCGGTCATCGCGTAAGTGTTATAGCCGTTGTTGGCGTCCAGCTCCGATTTCAAGATGCGTCGGCCAAGCGGCTTGCCCTTGGTGATGGGATAGATGGTCGTCGGGTCGGCCTGCAGCTTCATTCCCTGCTTGAGCCGATTGGAATAGACCGCCGCGACCATCCGCCGTTCGGAAGGCTTGCCGGTTTCCTTCTCGACGATCGAGGCGAGGATCAGCGCCTCGCGCGGCGTCTTCACCGCAATGCCGGGCTTGCGATTGTCCCACGCCACCAGCAGATATTTTGCCATCGCGCGCTGCATCCGCGCCAGCACGCTCGCCCGCGTATCGCCGCGCTGATAGGCATAGCTGTCGGGCAGCACGGTCCCCTCAACCGGGGTTTCTACGGTGCCGGTCAGCTCGTCTGCGGCCATCAGCCGCTCCCGCACCAAGACCGACGGCAGGCCTTCGGGGATGGTCACCAACCGTTGCAGCGTCTTGCCGCCCTGCAGCAGCTTCAGGATATCCGCGGCGCTCAGATGCGCGGGAATGCGATATTCGCCGGATTTGATCGGCGTACTCGCCCCGAATATCTTGGCATAAAGCCGGAAGCGCGCGGCTGAGCGGATCGCGCCCTGTTCCTCCAGCTGACTGGAAATGGTCGACAGGCTGGCACCGTCGCCGACGTCAAAGGTGATGTTGCGCTGGGCAGGGCCGCGCCCGCCCCAATCCTGGGCGACCAGAAACAGGAAACCGAACGCGCCGAGCACGAGCAAAAAGCCGAAACAGCCGAGCCTGCGCATTTCCCCCTCCTCGCACCGCAAAACGCCTGGGTGACGATCGGCGCTTTACTTAACCCGTCGCAGCAAGCGCCAGCGAAGCAATCCAATGGGCAGCTTGCGAGATGGACTGCCGCCGCGCCAAGACGACCAGCGTTGGCGCTGCGCCCCTCAGATCGCCTTCATCACCAGGCTGGCATTGGTGCCGCCAAAGCCAAAGCTGTTGTTGAGCACCGCTTTCACCGATCGTTCCTTGGCGACATGCGGCACCAGGTCGACGCCGATGCAATTCTCGCTCGGATCGTCGAGATTGAGCGTCGGCGGCACAATCTGATCGCGCAGCGCCAGGATGCAGAAAATGCTTTCGACCGCGCCCGCCCCGCCCAGCAAATGGCCGATCGCCGATTTGGTCGAGCTCATCGACAGCGTGCCAATGGCGTTGCCGAACAGGCGGCGCACCGCGTTCAACTCCAGCTCATCGCCCAGCGGCGTCGAGGTGCCGTGCGCGTTGATATAGTCGATATCGCCCAGGCTGAGCCCGGATTTGCGAACCGCCATTTCCATCGAGCGATAGGCGCCTGATCCTTCCGGGTGCGGCGCGGTGACGTGATAGGCATCGCCCGACAGGCCATAGCCG
>JBOFDB010000364.1:0-3313 GCA_051646545.1 Sphingomonas sp. | reverse complement strand
CGCGCCTTCATGACGGCGGGTTCGATGGTGTGGACGATTGCCTCGCCCATCCGCGCGATCAGCGCTTTTTGCAGGCCCTCGGCCGAGCCGAAATGATGAAGCAGATTGGCGTGCGTGCGACCGATCCGCGCCGCCACCGCCTTCAGCGTAACCGCTTGCGGACCGTGTTCGACCAGCAACGCGCGCGCCGCATCAAGCGCGGCCTCACGCGATTCTTCCGGGCTCAGGCGTTTACGTAGGGCAGTCACGGTGTCGGACAAAATAATCAGCTCAATAAAAAGGGCGGGCGAACGGTTCAATTGCGGGTAATTTCCCGCAAAAGCAACCGTCACGCCCCTGCCATAATGGTGTTGATGCGCGCCTACGCCGCCATTCGACAATCGTGATCGGCATCGGTCGAGCCGATTTCGGCGAGATCGATTGCCAGTTTGACGCACGCCACCTCGGCACCGCGCCCGCGCGAAAATTGCGGCTCGACCCGGCCCGTTGGGCGGAAGCCAAGCTTGCACAGCACGCGCGCCGATGCCGGATTGTCGACAAAGTGGCCAGCACTCAGGTGACGCAAGCCGAGGCCATAGCGCGCTACGCCCAGCATCGCGCGCCCCGCCTCGGTCGCATAGCCACGCCCCCAGGCATCGGGCGTCAACCAATAGCCCAGCTCATGCCCGTCTCCTTCGGCGTGAACCCCGATGACGCCAATCAGGCGCGGTTGCGGCAAGCCTTCATGGGCAAGGATAGCGAGCGTCGCATCGCGACCGACTTTGGGTGCCGACAACCACGCGCGGGCATCGTCAATGCTATAGGGCCAGGGCACGCTCGACAGGTTGATGACCACCGACTGATGGGCAATGGCGTTGGTCACCGCCTCTGCGTCGTCAAGCCATAATGGCCGTAGCGTCAACCTCTGGGTCCGGGCGAACATCGCAGTCTCTCCTCGTTGGCGCGTTACTGTCGCGTTCGCACGTCTCGATGACGAAAACGCGACAGAACTGGTTGAGGGAGCAAAAGAAAAAGGGAGGCGGGCTGACCCGTCTCCCTTGTGCGATCGTCCGGATATGCCGGACTTTTCGGGTCGCCCGCTTGGGCAACCCGGCCGGCTGCCCGATGTTATTCGGCCGCGATTGCCATCGCGTCGACCGAACAAAAGGTTCGGCCGAGTTTGCCCGAATGGAAGGTCACGCGACCGTCGGTCAGCGCGAACAGCGTGTGGTCCTTGCCGATGCCGACATTGCGGCCGGGATAGAATTTGGTCCCGCGCTGACGCACCAGAATGTTGCCGGCGACGACTTCCTGCCCGCCGAACTTCTTGACGCCAAGGCGGCGGCCTGCCGAATCGCGACCGTTGCGCGACGAGCCGCCTGCTTTCTTATGTGCCATTGCTAACTTCCTCGTCTAACCGGTTGCTGGATCAGGCCTGCGCAGCCTCGGCGGGGGCGGCGGTCGCCTCCACGGGTGCGGCATCAGCCTTCTTGGCCTTCGCCTTCGTTTCGGCGGCGCCGATCGCGACGATCTTCAGGATCGTGTGCTGCTGGCGATGGCCGTTGCGGCGGCGATAATTGTGGCGGCGGCGCTTTTTGAAGACGATAACCTTCTCGCCCTTGGCCTGCGCGACGATTTCGGCGGCCACGGTAAGGCCGGCAACGGGCTTCAGCTCGCTGCCATCGCCCGCGAGCAGAACGTCGCCCAGCGTCACCGTCTGGCCGGCATCTCCGTCGATCTTTTCGACGACGATCTTGTCTCCTGCGGCAACGCGATACTGCTTGCCGCCCGTGCGCACGACTGCGAACATGGCTTTTATCACTCTTCCAAACGATAACCCCGCGCCAAGCAGATGCCGGCGCGGGAAAGAGCTGCCAGCTAGGCGAAGCGGGCCTGCCTGTCAACCACGATATCGGGCACGATATCGGGAAATCCTAGTGCCGGTGCTCGCGCCGCAACTGATAGCGACCCTGGGCGTAATCGCTGAACAAGCCGTTGATGGCGGGATGGTCGACGGGTTCCTCGCTGTCGTCATGCACCAGGTTTTGCTGGCTGACATAGGCGACATAGCTCGATTCGGCATTTTCGGCGAGCAGATGGTAAAAGGGCTGGTCCTTGCGCGGCCGCACATCGGCGGGGATCGACGCATACCATTCCTCGCTATTCGCAAAGACCGGATCGACGTCGAAGATCACGCCGCGAAAATCGAAATGGCGGTGGCGCACGACATCGCCGATCGCGAATTGGGCATGCGCGACAGGGGGGGCGGCTGCGGCGTTAGACTCGCCCGGTGCGGGGCTGGTGGCTTTGGTCATGGTTACAAATTTAATAGTATTCCGCCGGGTGGCAAGCGGGCGCTTGTGCCGACCCACCCTTTGCGTTAGAGGCGCGCGCTCGACCCGGCCGGCACCTGGTGCCGCCACATCCTCGAACCAGCGGAGAGGTGCCAGAGTGGTCGATTGGGACGGTCTCGAAAACCGTTGTGCCTTCACGGGTACCGTGGGTTCGAATCCCACCCTCTCCGCCATTCTCCTTTAGCATCTGGCCAGCGGCCAGCCGCGCTGATAGGCGCACGGGCAGATGGCAGACCGCAACCCCGTAACAAATTCTCCGTCGCTTGCTGCGCCGGCGCTCTCGCTGGTGGTGCCGAGCTATAATGAGCGGGCGAATATGGCGCCGCTGGTTGACGCAGTGGCAAAGGCGTTGGGCGATATCGCCTGGGAAATCATTATCGTTGACGATGACAGCCCGGACCGCACCTGGGCGGAAGTCGATCGCCTGGCAGCAGAGGAACCCAGGGTGCGTTGCCTGCGCCGGGTGGGGCGGCGCGGGCTGGCCTCCGCAGTGATCGAAGGCGCAATGGCGGCAAACGGGCGCGTCATTGCGGTGATGGACGCCGATTTCCAGCATGATGAGGCCATTCTGCCCGCCATGTATGCCGCGATCGCGCAGGACGGCGCCGATGTCGCGGTCGGCACGCGCTATGCACTTGGCGGCGGCATCGGAGATTGGGATGCCCGCCGCGTCAAGATGAGCGGCCTTGCCACCACCGTCGCCCGCGCCCTGATCGGCAATCGCACCAGCGACCCGATGAGCGGCTTTTTCATGGCGCGCCGCGAGGTGTTCGCGAATGCCATCTATAATCTGTCGAGCCAGGGGTTCAAAATTCTGCTCGATTTGCTGGCCTCACACCCCGGCCCCCTTAAAGTCGTCGATATTCCCTATACTTTCCGCAATCGCCGGGCCGGCGACAGCAAGATCAGCCCGATGGTAATTGCCGAATTTGCGTTTCTGCTGATCGAGAAGCTGAGCCGCGGGCTGATTTCGCCGCGCT
>JBOFDB010000559.1:0-3094 GCA_051646545.1 Sphingomonas sp. | reverse complement strand
ACCCAGCCCGACGATCACCAGCATCACCCCGGCCGTATAGGCCAATGCCTCCGCCCGCGCCGCGCCGGGGCTGACCGATCCCTTGGCGAGGCTCAGCGCCTTCAGGCTCAGGATCGGGAAGACGCAGGGCATGATGTTGAGGATAAGGCCACCCAGAATAGCGCCGCCCAGCGCGACCAGCGTGGCGGTCATCCAGTCGCCGCCTGCCGCGCTGTCGCCTGCCGCCGGTGCCACCGCCCCCGGCGCGGCGCCGATGCTGAGGCCCTGCCCATCGCCGGTGCGCAACACGCCCTCAATCGGCCCTTTGGGATGATGCGCGCCGGTTTCGATCACCAGCCGGTCGCCGTCGCGTGCCACCTTTTGCGGCGCGGCATAATCGAGCGCGCCGGTGGTCGCCGGGAAGAAATAAGCGTCCTTCAACGGGGCCGTGGCGGGATAGGGGATGCCGAGCCGCAGCCGCTTGCCATCAAGCTGATAGCTTGCCGCCATGCCAAGCGGCCTGGGCAGGGCCTGGCGCCACTGGTCGAACTGCGCGCGCGACGCCGGGCTGACCGCGCCATCGCCCACCGTCAGATCAAGCGACAGATCGGCATTTTCGGGCACGCAGATTTCGGTGGTGCAGACAAGATATTTGCTGGCGAGCTTGACCGGCAGCGCCGTGCCCTTGGCCAGCCCGGCCGGGACATGGAGCTGGACGAGCAGCGTGTGGTGCCGCTCAAACACATAATTCATCAGCCCCGAAATCAGCAGCGTCGTCGGCACCGGATAATGTGGGGCATCGGCGGTGACGCCCGCCGGCAAATTCCAGGTAAAGCGCGCCGGGAAACCAGCATCGCCGGGATTTTGCCAATATCCGTGCCAGCCCGGCTGCGGCGTCACGTCATAGGCAATCGTCACATCCTGCCCGGCGGCCGGCGTCATCGTTTCGGCGACGAGCCGCACCATCAAATGGGGGCCGGGCGAATAGGGATCGGGCGCCTGTGCCAGCGCCGGCTGCGCAATCAGCGCCAGAATCGTCAACAGAATGAAACGTAGCGCGCGCATTGGCTTGGCTTGTCTTGTCCTTCTCGGGCCGTCAATACCGCGACGGTGATGCAAATGCCGCCGCCTAGGAGAATATCGATGAAGCTCTATGGTGCCCTATTCGCCACTGCGATGGCGCTGGTTACGCCGGTGGCGCTTGCCGGTCAGGCCGCCCCTGCCCCCGCGCCCGCGCCGATCGCTGCCCCCAAGGCGCCCGCCAAGCTGATCGTGGTGATCTCGGTCGATCAGTTTTCGGCCGATCTGTTCGCCGAATATCGCCGCCACTTCACCGGCGGCTTTGCCCGGCTGCTCAATGGTGCGGTGTTTCCGTCGGGCTATCAAAGCCATGCCGCGACCGAGACGTGCCCGGGCCATTCGACGATCCTGACCGGCTTTCGCCCGGCGCATACCGGCATCATCGCCAATAACTGGGTCGATCTGAAGACCGCGCGACAGGACAAGACGGTGTATTGCGCCGAGGATGAAGGCGTGCCCGGCTCGACTTCCGCAAGCTACACCGTCAGCGACACGCACTTGCTGGTGCCGACGCTGGGCGAGCGGATGAAGGCGGCCAATCCCGCCGCGCGCACCGTTTCGGTCGCGGGCAAGGATCGCGCGGCGGTGATGATGGGCGGCCATAAGGTGGATGAGCTGTGGTGGTGGGATGGCAAGCGCTTTGCAAGCTATGCCGGCCGCGCCGAGCCCGCCGTCGTCACGCGCGCCAACCAGGCGGTGGCGGCGCAAATCGCAACGGCGCAGGCGCCGCTCGACTTGCCCGATTTCTGCAAGCCCCACGACGTGGCGGTGGATGTCGGCGGCGGCAAGACCGTCGGCACCGGCCGCTTTGCCCGCGCCGCCGGCGACGCAAGAGCATTCCGCGCCTCGCCCGAGATTGACGGCGCGGTGTTCGCTCTCGCCGCCGGCCTTATCCAGGACATGAAGCTGGGCCAGGGCGGCACCACCGACATTATCGATATCGGCGCCTCGGCAACCGATTATGTCGGCCACACTTACGGCACCGAAGGCGCCGAAATGTGTCTGCAGCTGGCCGAACTCGACAAGTCGATGGGCGATTTCTTCACCGTGCTCGACCGGATGGGCGTCGATTACGAAGTCGTGCTGACCGCTGACCATGGCGGCCACGACATTCCGGAGCGCAACCGCCAGCGCGGCATTGCCGATGCCGCGCGCATCGACCCCGCTTTCACGACCAAAGCGGTGAGCGACGCCGTCGCCGCCAAGCTGCATTTGACCGGGCAGTTGCTTTATGGCGACTCGGGTTCGGGCGATATCTGGATCGACCCCAAGCTGCCCGCCAAGACGCGCGACGCGGTGTTGAAGGAAGCGCTGGCGATTTATCGCGCCCATCCGCAGGTGGCGTTCGCCTTCAGCCGCGCCGAAATCGACGCGGCCCCCTGGCCGACGCTGCCGCCGCCGCTGTGGCTGCCGGTGCAGCGCGCCAAGGCGAGCTATTATGCGCCGCGATCGGGCGATATCGTCGTGGCGCTCAAGCCCAAGATCACGCCGATCGCGGACCCGACCAAGGGCTATGTCGCGACGCATGGCAGCTTCTGGGACTATGATCGCCGCGTGCCGATCCTGTTCTGGCGCAAGGGCATGGCGGGCTTTGAAGAGCCGTTGCCGATCGAAACGGTCGACATCATGCCGACACTGGCGGCGTCGATCGGGTTGCCGCTGGCCGCGCCGCTGCCCGATGGCAAATGCCGGGATATCGGGTTGTCGGGCGGGGTGTGCGGGGCGAAGTAAGTCGCTGAAAATTCCTCTCCCGTTTACGGGAGTTCGAAGTAAACAGTGCCCCGCACTGTTTAGGCCATGCCGGGGGCATGGCCGACCTCGAACTGATAGCGCAGCTTAGCGCGCCAGCGCTTAGCGGAACTTGGTGAGGGTGGACGCGTCGGATGGCGCAGGATTTAACCCCTCACCCAGCTCCGACTAAGCCTTTGCTTTTCGCAAAGACTAAGTCTGCGCAACCCTCTCCCCTGAAAGGGGCGAGGGTTTTAGCCCTCACCCCATGGTCGGGATGACGAACGCATTGCCCTGGTCGGGCGCG
>JBOFDB010000576.1:0-12915 GCA_051646545.1 Sphingomonas sp. | reverse complement strand
CGTCGCTCCGGACGAACGGATCGTCGTTAAGGCGCGATCCGTTAATGCGTCGGCCGGTCGTTGCTTTTCAGGCCAAACAGCGTGACGACCAGCGCCATCGCCACCACGCCCCAGGTATACCACAGCCCGGCATAGGGATTGCCCGTCTTCACCACGATGAACTGGCTGATAAACGGCAGGAACCCGCCGAAATAGCCCGTGCCGAGGTGATAAGGGATCGACATCGAGCTATAGCGGATGCGCGGCGGGAACATTTCCGCCAACAG
This sequence comes from Sphingomonas sp., assembly GCA_051646545.1. Classification (GTDB taxonomy): domain Bacteria; phylum Pseudomonadota; class Alphaproteobacteria; order Sphingomonadales; family Sphingomonadaceae; genus Sphingomonas. The sequence continues at coordinate 12,649 of JBOFDB010000576.1, read as the reverse complement.
CGCCGCGACCGGGCCAAAGGTGATCCCCGACAAGGCCGACAGCGCGATGATCGCCAGCAGGATGATCACCGTCTGTCGCGCGCCCGGCACCACCTTGGCAAGCGAATAGCCGTTCATCGCCAGCATCGTGTCGAGCGCGGCGGGACTGGTGTCACTCGCGGTCAGGCCGCCGATGGTGACAACGGTCGCCGGTTCCCTGACGGTGATATAGGCGACGCCTTTCTTGGAGAAATAGTCGAGCAGCCGCGAACATTTGTCGGCTTGCGTCTTGGCGAACACGTCGTAACGGCACTCGGGCCCCGATACGATGACCGGTGCCCGCGCCGACGCGCGCGCCAATGCGGGATTGGCGGCGTTGCCGATCGTCAGGAATATCGGAAACAGCAGGATGAGCGTGATCGCATAACCCATGACGATCGGCGTTTTCCGCCCGATCTTGTCGGACAGCCAGCCAAAGAACACGAACCAGAACAGCCCCGCCGCCGCGCCGATGCCGACCAGAATCTGCGCGGTCGTCTCTTCAACGCGCATCGTATTCTGCAGGAACGACAGCACGCTGAACATCGCCGTGTACCAGATCACTGTCAGGCCGGCGGCAATGCCAAACAGCGCGACGAACAGGCGGCGAAGATTGCCGGGATAGGTAAAGCTTTCGATGAACGGATTGACGGCCGTGTGGCCCGCGGCCTTCATCTCCTCAAACACCGGGCTTTCAGACAGCATCAGCCGCATCCAAAGGGACACCAGCAGCAGCAACAGCGAAAAGATGAACGGCAGGCGCCAGCCCCAATCCTCCCACACCTCGGGCGCGATCACCTGTTTGGTGCCAAGCACGACGGCGAGGGACAGGATGAAGCCGCCTGCGACGCTCGCCTGGATGAAGCTGGTGTAAAAGCCGCTCTTGCCGGGCCGCGAATGCTCGGCGACATAGATGGCGGCCCCGCCATATTCGCCGCCCAGCGCCAGCCCCTGCAGAATACGCAGCAAAATGACGATCATCGGCGCGGCAAGCCCAATCGCCCCGGCGGACGGCACCAGCCCGACCCCGGCAGTGGCGATGCCCATCAGCGTGATGGTGATGAGGAAGGTATATTTGCGCCCCAGCCGATCACCCAGATAGCCGAACAGGACGGCGCCGAGGGGCCGAAAGCCAAAGCCCACCGCAAAGCCCGCCCAGGCCAGCAGCGTCTGCACCATTTCATTATCGGTCGGGAAAAAGGTGCGGCCGATAATGCCGCTTGCCGCCAGCGTGCCGTAGATGAAGAAATCATACCATTCGAAGATGGTGCCGAGCGAGGAAGCGGCGATGACGAGCGGAACGCCGCTCGCCGCTTTGTCCCCGCTTCCCTCAACCGCTGCCGTTGCCATGCCTCACTCCCCTGTCCTTGGCCGCACGATGGCGGGGATTTGCGGCGGCGGCAACTGGCCATTGGTAATGACAAGGCTTCCCTAATAGCCCTCTCCCGCAAGCGGGAGAGGATTTTCAGGCGTTCAACAGCCGGATGATGCCCGAAAAATCGAGGCCACCCTGCCCCGCATCGGCAAAGCGCTGATATAGTTCTGCGGCGCGCGCGCCCATCGGGGTTTGGGCATGCGCGTCCTCCGCCGCTGCCATGGCGAGCTTCAAATCCTTCAGCATCAGCGCGACGGCAAAGCCGCCCTGGTAATCGCGATCCGCCGGCGTTTCGGGGCCGACGCCGGGGACGGGGCAATAGCTCGTCATCGACCAGCTCTGACCCGACGAGACCGAGCTGATGTCGTAGAATTTCTGCGCATCCAGCCCTAGTTTCTCGGCGAGCAGGAACGCCTCGCTCGTCGCCACCATCGTCGCGCCGAGCAGCATGTTGTTGCAGATTTTCGCCGCCTGCCCCGCGCCATTGCCGCCGGCATGAATGACCGCTTTGCCCATGGCGGCAAGGATCGGCTGGGCGCGCGCGAAGCCATCATCACTGCCGCCGACCATGAAGGTCAGCGTGCCGCCCGCCGCCGCCGCGATGCCGCCCGAAACGGGCGCGTCGACCGCGACCAGCCCCCTCGAAGCAGCCGCCTCCGCCACGCGCTTGGCGGTGGCGACGTCGATCGTCGAGCTGTCGATCAGCAGCGTGCCGGGCGTCGCGGCGGGGAAAACCGCATCGGTATAGACGCTGTCGACATGGTGGCCCGCCGGCAGCATGGTGACGACCACTTCGGCCCCCGCCACGGCGTCCGCCGCGCTCGCGACCGGCAGGCACCCCGCCGCCTTGGCCTTGTCGAGCGCGTCGGCCGACAAGTCAAACGCGCGAACGTCATGCCCCGCCTTGGCGAGGTTCGCGGCCATGCCCCCGCCCATATTGCCAAGGCCGATAAAGGCGATTGCGGTCATGCTTGTCTCCTAATCTTTTTTCGTCATCCCAGCGAAAGCTGGGATTGCTTCGTTGGTGTCGTCCGTGTCGCTAAGCGACCCCAGCTTTCACTGGGGTGACGCAGGGGCTCACCGCCCCGTCCAATTGCCCGGCCGCTTTTCGACAAACGCCGCCATGCCTTCCTTCTGGTCCTCAGTGCCGAACAGACCATGGAACAACCGGCGCTCGAACAATATGCCTTGCGCCAGCCCCGTTTCGAACGCGGCGTTGATCATCTCCTTGTTGGCGATGGTGGCAAGCGGCGGCATGGCGGCGATGGCTTCCGCCGTCTTCAGCGCCTCGGCGACCAAGTCAGCCGCGGGCACCACGCGCGCCACCAGCCCTGAGCGTTCCGCCTCGGCGGCGTCCATCACCCGCCCGGTCAGGCACATTTCCATCGCCTTGGCCTTGCCGATCGCGCGCGTCAGCCGCTGCGATCCGCCCATGCCGGGCGACACGCCAAGCTTGATTTCGGGCTGGCCGAATTTGGCGGTGTCGGCGGCGATGATGAAGTCCGCCATCATCGCGACTTCGCAGCCGCCGCCAAGCGCATAGCCCGCAACCGCCGCGATCCACGGCTTGCGCGTCGCCGTCACCCGCTCCCACCCCGCGAAGAAGTTGCTGGCGTACATATCGGCAAAGCCCTGGCCCGACATTTCCTTGATGTCCGCCCCCGCCGCAAATGCCTTTTCCGAACCGGTAAGGACCAGGCAGCGCTTGCCGGGATCGGCATCATAAGCGGCGAAAACCTTGATCAGCTCGGCAAGCACCTGCGAATTGAGCGCGTTCAACGCCTGTGGGCGGTTGAGGCGGACAAGAGTGACGGCGTCGTGGTGGTCGATGAGCAGGGTTTGATAGTCGGACATAATTGCTCCTGATCGTCACCCCAGCGAAAGCTGGGGTCTTTGGCCGCAAGCGCGGCCGTTATGGCACGCGACCCCAGCTTTCGCTGGGGCGACGGATGATTTAGGCAGGCGTCCACGCCTCATTATCCGGCAAGGGCGCAAAAATCTCGTCGATCAACGCCTCGGACACGCCTTCGGCGCTCGCCGGGTTCCACGCCGGCGCATTGTCCTTGTCGATGATGACCGCGCGGACGCCCTCAAGAAAGTCGTGGCGCATCACCACGCGCGCCCCAACGGCATATTCCTGGCGCATTTCGGCGGCGAAGTCGGGCATCGCCGCGCCTTGGGCGAGCAGGCGGAGCGAGACCTTCATTGTCTGCGGCGATTTGGTGCTGAGCGTCGCGAGCGTGGCACGCGCCCACTCGCTCTCATCGGCGGCGAGTGCCGCCAGCACGGCCTCCAGCTGATCGGCAGCGAACAGCCGGTCGATCGTCTCGCGGTGCGCGAGCAGCTTGGCCGCAGGCGGCGCAACCGCCAGCTCGGTCAGCACCGCCGCCACCGCTGCCGGATCAGCCGCGATCCGCGCCTTCGCCTCGTCCAGCGCCGCGCTCGGCAGATAATGCGTCGCCAGCCCCAGCGCGAGGCACTCGGCGCCATCCGCGCGATAGCCGGTCAGCGCCAGATACTGGCCCACCCGCCCCGGCAGCCGCGACAGATACCAGCCGCCGCCGACATCGGGGAACAGGCCGATGCCGGTTTCGGGCATGGCAAGCCGGGTATTCTCGGTCGCCACGCGATAGCGCGCCGGCTGGCTGATGCCGACGCCGCCGCCCATGGTGATGCCGTCCATGAACGCCACCACCGGCTTGGGATAAGTGAACAAGCGGTGGTTCATCCGATATTCGGTGTGGAAAAACGCCCGTGCCGCCACCCCGTCCTTCGCGCCCGATTCTGCCAGCATGCGGATGTCGCCGCCTGCGCAGAAACCGCGACCATCGGCATGATCGATCAGGACGATTTCGACCGCCGGATCATGCTCCCACGCCGCCAGCGCATCGAGGACCGCCGCGCACATGGCAGTGTTAAGGGCGTGGATGGCCTGCGGTCGATTAAGCCGAATGCGACCGGCACGGTGTTCGATGAAGGTGAGGACGTCGGTCATCAAATTCCTCCCCATTCATGGGGAGGGGGACCAAGCCGCGCAGCGGCTTGGTGGAGGGGGTTAGCGGCATCGGGAATCGCCTGCGGCCTCCCCCCTCCACCGCCTTCGGCGGTCCCCCTCCCCGTAAACGGGGAGGATATGCCAAAGCCCCTCACTGCCGGGTCAGCTCGCGGCCGACGATCATCCGCATCACCTGGTTGGTGCCTTCCAGGATCGAATGGACGCGCAGGTCGCGCCAGAAGCGTTCGATCGGGTAATCCATCAGATAGCCATAGCCGCCATGCAGCTGCAGCGCGCGGTCAACCACCGACGAGCCGGTGTCGGTCGCGAGGCGCTTCGCCATGGCGGCGAATTTGGTCTTGTCGGGCGCGTTGGCGGTCACCTTGGCGGCAGCGAGATAGAGCAGGGCACGCGCCGCTTCGAGCTCGGTCGCCATGTCGGCGAGCATGAACTGGGTGTTCTGAAAATCGCTGATCGCGGTGCCGAACTGCTTGCGGTCGCCGGTATAGGCAATCGCCTCGTCAAGACAGCGTTGCGCGCCGCCGAGCGAGCAGGCGCCGATGTTGAGCCGCCCGCCATCCAGCCCCATCATCGCGATACGAAACCCCTCGCCCTCGCCCCCGACCCGATTCTGAACCGGCACGCGCACGCCATCAAAAATCACTTGCGCGGTCGGCTGCGAATGCCAGCCGAGCTTGCGTTCATTCGCACCAAAGCTGACGCCCGGCATGTCCTTTTCGATGACCAGGCAGGTTATGCCCTTCGGCCCCTCTTCGCCGGTGCGGACCATCGTTACATAGACTTCGTTTTCGCCGCCGCCCGAAATGAACTGCTTGGTGCCGGTGACGACATAATGGTCGCCGTCACGCACGGCGCGGGTCTTGAGCGCGGCAGCGTCGGAGCCCGAGCCGGGCTCGGTCAGGCAATAGCTGGCGATCTTATCCATCGTGACGAGGCCGGGCAGATAATTCGCCTTGACCTCGGCCGATCCGAACCGGTCGATCATCCAGCTCGCCATATTATGGATGCTGATGAACGCCGATGTAGAGGGGCAGCCATAAGCCATTGCCTCCATGATCAGCGCGGCTTCCAGGCGGCCAAGGTTGATGCCGCCCGATTCCTCGCTGACATAGATCGCCGCAAAGCCCAGTTCGGCCGCTGCCTTGATCGTGTCGCGCGGAAAGACGTGTTTTTCGTCCCATTCACCCGCGAAGGGGGTAATCCGATCGGCGGTGAAACGGCGCGCCAGCTCCTGGATTTCGCGCTGGTCGTCGGTCAGGTCGAATTGTGAGGCGTGGTCTGATCGAGTCATGCCCGCGCCTCTAGCGCCGTTCGAACGCGAGCGCCATAACCCGGCCGTGGACCGATTGCTCGTCATCGACTCGGCGTTGCGTTTGCTGGCGATTGGCCAGTTGCTGCTGATCGCGCTGGTGATTGGCCGTGGGCGAGCGCCCCGCCCGATTCGCGCCGCGACCGTGGCGCTGTTGCTGGGGGTGAGCGCGTATCTGACGCTCGCCACGCCGATTTTCCTCCACTTGCGCGGGGTGGTTTGGGCGATCATCGAATTGGCGGCGCAAACGACGCCCTTGCTGCTCTGGGTGTTTGCGCATCTGCTGTTTGAACGCACGATCAACCGCGCCGTGCTGGCGCTGGGATCTGCGGTGTCGCTGATTTGCTGGGCAGCATTCGCGCTGACAGGTGACCCTACCGCGCATGTCTGGATCGCCTTGCTGCAGCGGACGGTATCGCTGGCGCTGGTTGGCCATGCCCTTGCGCTGGCGGTGCGCGAGCGCGGCGATGACCTGATCGAAAAACGTCGGCGGCTGCGCGTCGGCTTTGTCATCGTCGTTGGCCTGTGCGCGGTCATGGTGCTGTTGGTCGAGATGCTGTTCGGCTTTCGCCCGCGCGACGCGGCGGTCACGCTGCCGCAGACGATCGCGATTTTTGTCTCGGTCGCGGCAATGGGGGCGGCATTGCTTCAAAGCGACCCCGACTTGCTGTTCGATCCCGGCGCACCGGCGCCGCCACCCGCCCCCAGCCTGTCGCCGAGCGAGCTCGTGCTGAAGACCAAGCTCGACGCGGCCATGGTGAGCGGCGTCTATCGCGTCCAGGGCCTGACGATCGGCGGACTGGCCGCGCGGCTGGGCGTGCCCGAACACCGGCTGCGCGCCCTGATCAACCAGCGGCTGGGCTATCGCAATTTCTCCGCCTTCCTCAATCACCATCGCATCAATGAGGCAAAGGCGCTGCTCGCCGACCCCGAAAAGGTCGACCTGCCGATCCTGACGATCGCGATGGACCTGGGCTATGCCAGCCTGGCGCCGTTCAATCGCGCCTTTCGCGAAAATGGCGGCCAGCCGCCCAGCGAATTCCGCCGCGAGGCAATCAAGCTTAAATGAAAAAGTCAGATCGATTTCGGAAATGATCGGCTAATTTCGGCGGCGAGGCGCCTTACCCGACGCGCTTGTGCCACGAGCGGCCCATCGGATGAATCGGGAGCCATACCGTGATCGATGTCGTGTTCACTACCCTTCGCCACATGATCATATCGGTGGAAATCGAGTTTACCCGCTATCTGGTCGGCGCGGCCGGGGTAGCGGTGCTTTTCTGGCTGTTCCGCCGCTGGATTGCGTCGCGCCGCATCCAGACGCGGTTGGCAACTTTTGCTGACCGGCGCCGCGAGTTCCGCCAGTCATTTGAAACGGTCTGCGTGTTCGCGGTGGTCAATCTGCTGACGATCGGCATGATCCAGGCGGGGCTCATCCATATCGCCCACGGTGTGCCCGTGCTGGCGATATTGGTCCCACAGGTCATCGCGATGGTGATCCTGCACGACAGCTGGTTTTACTGGATGCACCGCATCCTCCACCATCGCCGCCTGTTCCGCCTGGCGCACGCCGCGCATCACAAGAGCCGCACGCCCACCAGCTGGGCGGCCTATAGCTTCGCGCCGGGCGAGGCCGTGTTTGAGAGCATTTACGTGCCGGCGATGTTCCTGGGGATCAGCTGGATCGCCCCGATTCAGCCCTGGGCCGTCTTCATTTTCTTGGGCCACCAGATCGCTCGCAATGCGATTGGCCATTCGGGATTTGAGCTGGCCTGGCCCGGCTTTACCCGATCACCGCTGACCGGCTGGATGACGACCACCGTTCACCACGACCTACATCACAGCGAGGGCCGCTATAATTTCGGGCTCTATTTCACCTGGTGGGACCGGATGATGGGTACCGAGCATCCGCGCTATCATGAGAAATTTGAGGCCGTGGTGAGGCGCGACCGGGCACCGGCCGCCGTCGCGGCGCCCGCCGTTAGTTGACCGATCCGGCCGCGCCCGCCGCCACTTGCGGGCGCAGCACGCGCGCGGCGAACAGGCGATTGCCGACTTTGGGCTCGGTCCGGTCATAGCTGAGCGGCCCTGCAACGCCCTTTTCCCAGCCAATTGCCTCGGTCAACGTGCCGTTGGAGGGAACGCCAAGCGGCATGTGGTAAACCGGATCGGCATAAGCCACGTCGGCATCGACGATTTCCCACCCGTCCTTGCGCAACGCCGCGACCAGAGCGGGCACGTAACGCGCGGCAAGATCGGTTTCGTGGAGCAACAGCATATGGGCGGGCGACCGGCCAATCGCCTTGCGCATCACCGCGTCCGAAAAGTCCGCTGCCTGCACCATCGTTTCGACATACAGATCGCGAAGCGCGGCATCGTCGAACGCGGCACCCCGCTTGCGCGCATCGGCGGCGAGGCGTTCGATGTTCCAGTCCGATCCATCGACCGTCACGGCCGCAACCAGCAATCCCCGCGCCTGCAGCCCGGCGAGCAAGGCGCGGTGCTTGTCCATATTATGGCCGCCCTGGTCTAGGCCGGGAAAGCGAAACCACGGGCGATAGCCGGCCCGTCCGCGCAGCCAGGCCTCGGCCTTGTCGACATCGGCCAGAAAATTCTCGGGCGACATGCCGGAGGCGTCATGGTGCGAAAAGCTGTGATCGGCGATGACGTGCCCCGCCGTGACATAGGCCATCACCCGCGCATCACCGCCGGTGCGCGGGCCGATCCGGCGCGGGTTTACGAAAAACGCGGCCTGGTTGACGCCCGCCTCGCGCAGAGCATCGATCAAAATCCCGGTCCGCTGGATGGGGTCGTAAAAGGCACCCGGGCCGCGCGGCACGTCATCAAAGCTGAGCGCAATGCGTTTCAAATTGGGATTCGCGACCAGCGCCGCGGTGGGCGGCAGAAAATGGCTGTCGGGCACCGACGCCGTCGGCACGGCCAGCGCGCCGAGCAGCAGCGCGACGTGCAGCAATTGGCGGAACAGCGCGATCACCCCGCCCACCCCCATTTGCACGCCAACCCCGGCCACCGCCGCATTCGACTCCCCCTCCCGCACGCCACGACTCGACGTCATGACGCCCGGGTATCGATTTGCCATGGTTGGCCGCGAAAGTCAGTTGCGAAGCATGGCGATACGGTTGCGCGCCCCCGGCCAACCCCCAGCCTACCGCCCTGCGGTGGTATCGTCGGCACCGGTCAAGTCATTGATACAAATCTGATACAATTTTCCACTGGATCGGGAAGCGATCCTGTCCCATCGGGCTTCGGCGCGGGACAAGTCCCTTGTTGCGCCCATTGCCCGCTCCCTCGCCAGGAAACGAGACGATAACCGTGATCCCGCGACCGCGACACACTGCTCCGCTGATCCTGCTGCCGTTGGCGGGGCTTGCTCTGCTGACCGGATGCAGCGGTGGCAAGCCCAAGCGGGATCAGGGCCCGCCCGAAGTGGGCTATGTGGTCGCCCAGCCGACGAGCGCGCCGATCACGACCGAACTTGCCGGGCGCACGGCGGCGTTCCAGGAAGCGCAGGTCCGCCCGCAGGTGACGGGGATCGTCCGCAAACGCTTCTTCGCCGAAGGCTCGATCGTCCATCAGGGGCAGACGCTGTATCAGATCGACCCCAGCCTTTATCGCGCCGCAGCGGACCAGGCCGCTGCCAACCTGGCCAGTGCCACCGCGAGTGCCGAAGCAGCGCGGGCCAAGGCCGATCGCTACAAGCCGCTCGCCGAGATCGAGGCTGTGGCCAAGCAGGATTATACCGACGCGTTGGCGCAGGCGCGTCAATCCGCCGCATCGGTGGCGCAGAGTCGCGCCGCTTTGGCCACGGCGCGGATCAATCTGCGCTACACCACCGTGCCCGCGCCGATAACGGGCCGCATCGGCCGGTCGCTATTTACCGAAGGCGCATTGGTCAGCGCCAATCAGGCCGATCCGCTCGCCACCATCCAGCGGCTCGACCCGATCTATGTCGACATCCAGCAATCGAGCACCGATCTGCTCGCGCTGCGTCGCGCGCTTGCCAGTGGTGGCGCCGTGCCGGGGTCGGCGGCGGTGCATCTCAAGCTGGAAGACGGCAGCGACTATCCGCTGGCCGGCACGGTCGAATTTTCCGAGGTGGTGGTCGACCCCGCGACCGGCAGTGTCACGCTGCGCGCGCGCTTTCCCAATCCGCAGGGCCTGTTGCTTCCCGGCATGTTCGTCCGCGCCGTCTTTGCCCAAGCCATCACCAAGCGCGCCTTTCTGGTTCCGCAGCAAGGCCTGAGCCGCGATGCCAAAGGCAATGCCAGCGTGCTGGTGCTGGACCGCAGCAACAAGCTGGTGCAGCGCGCGGTTACGGCCGACCGCACGCAGGGCGCCTTCTGGATCGTAACGCAGGGGCTGAACGCTGGCGACAAGATCGTGACCGAAGGCCTGCTGCGCGCTCATGCCGGGCAAAGCGTCAAGGCGGTTCCGGCCGGCACCCCGGCGCGCGCAGCGGCGCCCCGGCAGCATCGATAGGCGGCGGCCGGAGACATGGTGTCGCGCATCTTCATCGACCGGCCGATCTTCGCCTGGGTGATCGCGATCATCATCATGCTGCTCGGCGTGGGCGCGATCGTGTCGCTGCCGGTCGAGCAATATCCCGATGTCGCGCCGCCGCAGGTCAATATCCGCGCGAGCTACCCCGGCGCCTCGGCCGAAACGCTGGAAAACAGCGTGACGCAGATCATCGAACAGCAACTGACAGGGATTGACGGCCTGCTCTATTTCAGCGCGAGTTCGTCGTCGCGCGGCCAGGTCAACATCTCGGCGACGTTCCAGAAGGGCACCAATCCCGACATTGCGCAGGTGCAGGTGCAGAACAAGGTGCAGCAGGCGATCAGCCGTTTGCCGCAACAAGTGCAGCAGCAGGGGCTGACCGTCACCAAGTCCAACCCCGACTTTCTGATGATCTTTGCCATCTATGACTCGACCGACCGGATGACCAATCAGGACGTGTCGGACTATCTGGTTTCCAATTTGCAGGATCAGATCGGCCGTGTCCCCGGCGTCGGCGAAACCAATGTGTTCGGCGCGCAATATGCCATGCGCATCTGGCTCAACCCCGGGCGGCTGCAAAGCTATGGCCTGAACGTCGGCGACATCATCAACGCGATCACCGCGCAGAATGCCGAAGTCGCGGCGGGCGAGTTGGGCGCTCAACCCGAGCCCGAGACCCAGATGCTGAACGCCACCGTGCGGGCGCAATCGCGGCTGTCAACGCCCGCGCAGTTTCGCAACATTGTCGTCAAGACAGGCACTGACGGATCGACGGTACGCTTGTCGGATGTGGCGCGGGTTGAGCTGGGGTCGGAGAATTACGGCATCAGGAGCCGCATTAACGGTCACCCCGGCGCAGGCTTCGCGGTCAGCCTGGCGCCGGGCGCCGACGCGCTGAAAACGGCAGAACTGGTCAAGGCCAAGATCGCCGAGCTGTCGCGGTCGATGCCGCCCGGCTTTAAGGTCGCCTATCCGCTCGATTCGACGCTGTTCATCAAGCTGTCGGTCGAGGAAGTGGTGTGGACGTTGATCGAGGCGATCGGCCTGGTCGTCCTCGTCATGTTCGTGTTCCTGCAGAACTGGCGGGCAACGCTGATCCCCACCATCGCGGTGCCGGTGGTGTTGCTGGGCACGTTCGCGGTGTTCGCGGCGTTCGGCTTTTCGATCAACACGCTTACCCTGTTCGGGCTGGTGCTCGCGATCGGCCTGCTGGTCGATGACGCGATCGTTGTCGTCGAGAATGTCGAGCGGCTGATGCGCGAAAACCCGGAAATGAGCGCGCGCGACGCGACCATTCAGTCAATGAACGAAATCAGCATCGCGCTGATCGCGATTGCACTGGTCTTGTCGGCGGTGTTCCTGCCGATGGCGTTTTTCGGGGGATCGACCGGCGTCATCTATCGCCAGTTTTCGATTACCATCGTCTCGGCGATGGTGCTTTCGGTCGTTGTCGCGCTGGTGCTAAGCCCGGCGCTGACCGCCACCTTGCTCAAACGACACGAAGCGGGGGCGCATCAGGGCTGGCTGGGCGAGCGACTCGACCGGTTCGGCAATGGCTTCAACGATCGCTTTGATCGCATGGTCGACGGTTATGTCGTCCGGGTCGAGCGCATTGTCGATCGCAAGGGCCTGTTCCTCATCATTTACGGGCTGATCGCGCTGGCGCTGGCGCTGCTGTTCGTCCGGCTGCCCACCGGCTTTCTGCCGCTTGAGGATCAGGGCTATGCCCAGCTTCAGTTCACCCTGCCGCCCGGCGCCACGCTGACGCGCAGCCTGGCGGTGCAGCAACAGGTCGAACAATATTTCCTGGGGCCCGAAGGCAAGAATGTCAGCGCGCTGCTGACCGTTACCGGCTCGGGCGGGGGCGGATCGGCCGGCGGGCAGAATCAGGGGCGCGGCTTTGTCGCCTTCACCGACTGGAAAGACCGGCACGGCAGCGAGAATGGCGCGGAAGCGGTTACGCGCCGTGCGACCCAAGCGCTCGCCCCGATCCGCGATGCGCGCATCAACGTGGTGCAGCCGGGCGCGATCCGCGGCCTGGGCCAATCCAACGGCTTCACCATGGAGCTGCTCAATTCGGGCGGGTTGCCGCGCGACCAGTTTGTCGCGGCCAAGGACAAATTGCTGGCAGAGGCGCTGGCTGATCCCGTCCTGGCGCAAGTCCGCCTGACCGAGCTGGACGACCAGCCGACGCTGCAGGTCAACACCGACCTCCAAAAAGCGCAAGTGCTGGGGCTCAACGTCAACGACATCAACACCACCCTCTCAACCGCCTGGGGTGGCCGCTATGTCAATGATTTCGTCGACCGTGGCCGCGTGAAGCGCGTCTATGTCCAGGGCGACGCGCCCTATCGCTCCGCGCCCGAAGACCTTGGCCAATGGTATGTGCGCGGCAATACCGGCCAGATGGTTC
>JBOFDB010000162.1:0-1219 GCA_051646545.1 Sphingomonas sp. | reverse complement strand
CCTCCCGGCTGACCACGCGAATGCGCAGCAACCGGTCATAGCGCAGATAGCGCCGGGCAACCCGCTGCACGTCAGCCGGTGTCACGCCGCCAACCAGCGCCGGGGCATTGCGCGACCGGTCGAGCCGGGCCGGATCGCTGGCAGCAATCGCCGCATAACCCAGCCAATAGGCGTTGGTGCGCCGCGCCGCCGTCATCCGTTCCATCACGGGCGCGCGGGCGCGGTTCAGCAGATCGTCCGCGACAGGTTCGTCGCGCAGGCGAGCCGCGATGGCGGCAATGCTGGCCTCTGCAGCGGCGAGATCGCCATAGTCGACGCTGGCCCCGGCATTGATCAGCCCGTAGCCGGGAAAATCGCTCGACAATGAGGCGTTCGCACCGGGGCTGTAGCTGCGGCCCAACCGTTCGCGCAGATCCTCCGTCAGCAGCAGCTGCATAATCTGGGCGAGCATCTCGATCTCGATCGCTTCGCGCTGATCCTCATCATCGCGGGCGGGCCAATAAGCGAGCGCCACCGCCTGCTCGCGTTCGCCGCGATGAACGAGCGTGCGCGGGGAGAGGTCGCTGGCAAAGCGGCGGTCGCGCTGATCGGCGCGCGGATCGAAGGTCGCGCGGCGAGCAGGCAGCGCCCCGAACGTCGCGGCGATAGCGGCGATGGCGTCTGCTTCACTGACGTCACCGACAATGCCGATCTCTATCGCGCCGTTCGCCAGCGCATCGGCCATGGCCGCGCGCGTCCCATCCCATTCGAGCGCCAACATCGTCGCGAGCGGCGGCACGACGGTGCGCGGATCATTGTCACTGAGGATGGCCGGCACCTGCCGCCCGATGACGGCCCCGGGCGAGGCATCGGCCTGCGCATATTGTTGCGGAACCGCGCGGCGGAACAGCGTCAGCGCCTCTGGCCGGTAGCCGGGATGACGGATACCGGCGGCGAGCAATTGGAGTTGCAGCAGCAAATCCTCTGGCGTGGTCAGGGCCGAGAGGTCAAAGCTGTCCGTGCCCGAGGCAAAGCTGGCCCCCACCGAGCGCCCGGCGAGGATGGTGCGCAAATCATCGGCACTGTGCGCGGCCAGGCCGCCCAGCGGCATCAGGCTGGCCAGCGCAACCCGGAGCGGGTCCTGACGCGAGGCGAGCAGCGCGCCGCCATCGACCCGCACCCAAACCCGCACCCGATCATCTTCAAAGTCAGAGCGGCGAATGTTGAGCATGACATTATT
>JBOFDB010000081.1:0-6204 GCA_051646545.1 Sphingomonas sp. | reverse complement strand
GAACCCGATGCGCGCCAGATCGATGCGGCGATTCGACTCGGCGCGCCGGTGGTCGAGCTCCATACCGGTCGCTATGCCGAACTTGACGGGTCCGCACGAGCAGAGGAGCTGAAGCGCCTTGCCGATGCCGCCGCGCTTGGCGCCAAAAATGGCCTCGAAATCCATGCCGGCCACGGCCTCACCACCGCCAATGTCGCGCCCGTCGCGGCGATCCCGCAAGTGAAGGAACTCAATATCGGTCACGCCCTCATCGCCGATGCCATTTTCCTGGGGCTGGGCGATGCGGTCCGCGCGATGCGCGCGGCGATGGACGCGGCCTTGTGATCAATTCGCCCCAACAGCACGTCACCCCAGCGAAAGCTGGGGTCGCTCGCGGGGGGCATAGCACCGTCAACCCCGCGGCCCCCGCTTTCGCTGGGGCGACGGGTGGTGGATTGGGGGATGGCCGATGATCCTCGCCATCGGCTCAGACCTTTGTAATATTGAGCGCATCCAGGCGTCGCTGGATCGTTTCGGGACACGTTTTGAAGAGCGCGTATTCACCGATATCGAGCGCGCCAAGGCCGCATCGCGCCCCTTCACCAAGGCAGGCACGCTCGCCAAGCGCTTCGCCGCCAAGGAGGCTTTTTCCAAAGCGGTCGGCACCGGGTTCAAGCGCGGCGTGTTCATGAAAGATATTGGCGTCGTCAATGCGCGGTCGGGCGCGCCCACGCTCGCGCTCAGCGGTGGGGCAAAGGCAAGGCTTGACGCCATCACGCCCGCAGGCCACGTCGCAATCGTTCACCTGACGCTCACCGACGATCATCCATGGGCGCAGGCATTTGTGGTGATCGAGGCAGTGCCGGCAGCGGCCGCCCAGCAGGAATGACAGGCATGGCGAGTGACAATCTGGCGATCAACGCCGACCCGATGGCGACCGAGGACAGCGCGACCGGCGGCACCGACTGGTGGGCGGAAATTCGCGGCCTCCTTTGGCTGGTGCTGGCGGTGCTCGGCTTTCACAGCTTGATTGCCAAGCCCTTTTACATCCCGTCCGAATCGATGCTGCCCGGGTTGTTGGTGGGCGATCACCTGATCGTCACCAAATATCCCTATGGCTATTCCTATATTTCGCCGACCTTCCACGTCCTCCCTTTCTTTCACGGTCGGCTGCTGGGGCGGCTGCCCGAGCGGGGCGATATCGTCGTCGCGGTGCCGCCGCATTCGGATGAGGATTATATCAAGCGCGTCATCGGCCTGCCGGGGGACCGGCTGGAAGTGCGCGACGGTGTCGTGATCCTGAACGGCAAGCCGGTGAAGCGCGGCCCCCTCCATTATGTCGACATCGCCAATTATGGCGGCGACGCCCAGGTCGAAGGCGGTGTGACGTGCGATCCCGCGCAATACCCCGCCGGTTCCTTTTACCGCGACGCCAAGGGCGTGCCGCATTGCCGCTTGCCGATCGTGACCGAAACCCTGCCCAATGGCCGCACCTATGACACGGTCGAACTGGGGCTGAGCGTCGGCGATAATTATGGGCCGATCACCGTGCCGGCCGGCCATGTCTTCCTGATGGGCGACAATCGCGACCGCAGCGCCGACAGCCGCTTTCCGTTGCAGGAACGCGGCCTGGGCGGGCCGGTGCCGTGGGAAAATCTGGGCGGCCGCGCCGAATTCATCAGCCACAGCTTCACCGGCAAGGCGAGCTATAATCCCTTTACCTGGTGGGGCGCGCTGCGCAGCGGCCGCGCGGGCACCTCGCTTCGCCCGGCCCAATCGCCGAAATAATGGCGGCCGACGCCGAGGCTGGCGGTGACGAGGGCGCCGACGTCGTTCAGGGCGCCGGCCCCAGCGAATTGCGCGATCCGTTCGTCCGCCAGGAAGTAAAGCGGGCAGCGGTATGGCTGGGGATGGCGGGCGCCATCGCGCTCGTCGTGCTGTTGATCCAGCCGCTGCTCATCATATTCGGCGGGCTGGTGTTTGCCGCGATGCTCGATGGCGGCGTGCGGCTGCTGGGCAAACTGCTGCCCATCCCGCGCAACTGGCGGCTGTTGATCGTGGTGCTGCTCGCCGTCAGCTTTGTGGCGGGCACGGTTTATCTAACCGGCGTGCAGGTCGCCGATCAGTTCGCCCAATTGCAGACGACGTTGACGGCACAAGCGACCAAGCTGATCGGCTGGGCGTCGCAACATGGCTTCATGCCGGGCACCGCCGACCTCAAGGATATGGCGCAGCAGGCGCTGGGCTCGTTCGGCAAGGTGACGGCCTTTCTGGGATCGGCGGTGGGTGGCATTGCCAGCGTGCTGATGGTGCTTGTCATCGGCCTGTTCGTCGCGATGGAGCCCCGGCTTTACGATCGCGGGCTGCAATGGCTGGTGCCGCAGGACATGCGCGGCGAATTTGCCATCACGCTCGACCGGATGGCGCACACCATGCGCCGCCTGCTGGCGGGACGGCTGCTGGGGATGCTGGTTGAGGGCATATTGATCTGGCTGATGCTGATGGCGGGCGGCGTGCCGATGGCGCTGTTGCTCGGCATCCTGGCCGGTATGCTGGCGTTCATCCCCAATATCGGCGCGATCGTGACGGGCGTGCTGATGGTCGCGGTGGGGTTCAGCGCGGGCGTCAACACCGGTTATTGGGCCATCCTGACCTATTTCGTCGTCCAGAATTTTGATGGCTATGTCGTCATCCCGATGGTCGCGCGCCGCACCGTGGACATGCCGCCGGCGCTGACCCTCTCGTCGCAGATTCTGGCCTCGACGCTGTTCGGCGTGTTCGGTTTGGCGCTCGCCGATCCCATGGTCGCAATGATCAAGGTCGCGCTGGAACGCGAATCGGAACTCGCCGGGCGCGCCGAGGAGGAAAATCGTGCTGCGGCTGCATGATTATTGGCGGTCATCGGCCAGTTATCGCGTGCGCCTGGCGCTGGCCCTGAAAGGCATCGCTTATGAAATCGTGCCGGTCAATCTAGTCGCGGGCGAACAGCGCGGCGCCGCCAATCTCGCGATCAATCCGCAGGGACTGGTGCCGACGCTGGAAATCGATGGCGTCGCGCTGACGCAAAGCCTGGCGATCATCGACTATCTCGATCGTGTCTATCCCGACCCGCCGCTGCTCCCTGCCGATCCGATCGAGCGGGCGCGGCAGCAGGCAATGGCGCTGATCATCGCGGCCGATATCCACCCGATCGACAATCCCCGCGTGCTCAATCGCCTGGCGGAACAATTTGGCGCCGATCAAGCGGGGCGCAGTGCCTGGTATGCCCATTGGATCACGACGGGCTTTGACGCGCTGGAATCGATGGCGGCACCGGCGCCATATCTTGGCGGCGCGGCACCGGGCCTGGCCGATATCTGCCTGGTGCCGCAAATTTATAATGCGCGCCGCTTCGATGTGCCGTTGGACGCCTATCCACGGCTGGTCGCGGCGGACGCGGCGGCGTGCGCGCACCCTGCTTTTCAAGCAGCGCATCCCGATGCGATACGCGGGGCAGCCTGACGCCCCGCATCGCGGACATTGCGGCCCCGGCCCCTCAGGGCTATGGCGCGGCGACTTTGCCCCGGCCCGGTGCCGGTATGAGCATCCCCGGCCCAAAACGGCAGGGGCTAGGAGTATGAGTGTCCACGCAACCGATTGACCAGGCCCCCGCCCCGCTTGCCGACCTGGCCGGGCTTGAGCCGATGACCGCGCTTAAAAGCCGCTGGCCGACCATTTTTGGCGCGCTGATCACCGTCGCGATGATCATCGGCGTGATCAACGCGCTGTTCCACAAGGGCCTGGCGGGGCTGGCGCATGCAGTGCCGACCAACCCGCTTTTCTATCTGTGCTTTGCGCTGCTCTACATGACGCTGCCGATCGGCGATTACGTCATTTTTCGGCGGCTGTGGCAGATCCCGCTTTCCGGCCTGATCGCGCTCATCAAGAAGCGCGTCGCCAATGAAGTGGTGCTCGGCTATTCGGGCGAGGCCTATTTCTATGCCTGGGCGCGGCAGCGTTCACAGATGGTGGCGGCCCCGTTCGGCGCGGTGAAGGACGTCAGCATCCTGTCGGCGATGGCCGGCAATGCGCTGACGCTGACGATGGTGGCGATGGCGCTGCCCGTCGGCCATGATCTGTTGCGACCGTCCGAATTCAACACGCTGGCGGGATCGATCCTGGTGGTGATCGGCATGTCGCTGCCCTTCCTGATCTTCTCGAAACGCGTCTTCTCGCTGCCCCGGCGGCTGTTGTGGTGGATTTTCATGATCCACGTGCTGCGCGCGCTGGCAAGCTCCGTCCTGCTCGCGCTGACCTGGCATTTCGGCATGCCTGATGTATCGATCGGCATGTGGCTGTTGCTCTCGGCAGGGCGACAATTAGCGTCAAGATTGCCGCTGGTGCCGAACAAAGACCTTCTTTTTGCCAATTTTGCCATCCTTTTGATCGGCCAGGGAGAAGCGCTGGCGAATCTGATGGCGGTAACCGCTGCTTTGACGATTCTGGTGCATGTCATCATGGTCGCGGTGTTTGGTATCGTCGACCTGGTAAGGAAGCAGGTATGAAAGCGTTGGTACTGGGTGTAGCAGGGGCAATGGCGGCAGCGTGTGTCGCCACACCGGCATATGCGGGCGCCATCGGCAGCGATGCGGCGGCGTGCGAAGAGGGCGGTCCCGCCATCCTGGTCAACGTCACGGGCCTGAAGGATCGCACCGGTCGGCTGAAGCTTGAACTCTACCCCGCGACCGACGCCGATTTTCTGAAGGATGACCGCGACCTGATCGCGCAGGGCAAGTTTTTTCGCCGCGTCTGGGCTGAAATGCCCAAATCCGGCCCGGTCGAAATCTGTATCAAGGTGCCCAAGCCCGGCAATTATGCCCTGTTCTTCACGCATGACCGCGATGGCAAGAACAAGTTCAACTTCTGGGTCGATGGCGCGGGCCTGCCCAGCAACCACAAGATCGGCATGTCGCGCCCCAAGCTTGCCTATGCCGTGGTTGAGGCCGGGAGCGGCGTGACCGTCACGCACATTCAAGCGCAATATCTGCGCAGCATCTTGAGCGGCTTCGGCCCGCTCAAGTCGTAGTCAAGCGCGGCGGCGGCGGCAGCGCGATGCGGATCGTCGACGTCAACGAATATTATTCGCCAACCGGCGGCGGGGTGCGGACGTATCTTGACCGCAAAATGGCGATCCTCGCCGAACATGGCCATGAACTGATCGTCATCGCGCCCGGCCCCGACGACACCGTCGAGAACAGGCCCGATGGCGGGCGCGTCATCTACGTCAAATCGCCGCCGCTGATCGTCGATCGCAATTACTGGCTGTTCTGGCGCGGTGAGCCGGTGACGCGGCTGCTCGACGATCTCGCCCCGGATGTGGTCGAAACCTCATCCCCCTGGCGCCCTGCCTGGATCGTCGGTGGCTGGCAAGGCGATGCGGTGAAAATTTTCTTCATGCACAACGACAATGTCGGCGCCTATCCGATGCGCTGGTTCGAAGGGCTGGCGCGCCCCGAAACGATCGAGCGCGGCTTTGGCTGGTATAGCCGTTACATGAACCGCTTCCTTGGCCAATATGACGCGGTCGTCACCAACGGCCCTGCCCTGTTCAAGCGGCATCGGCGGCGCGGCGTGCGCGTCGACAAGTCGATGCCGCTCGGCATTGAGCGTGGCTGGTTCAGCCCCAAATTGCGCGACGAGAAGCTGCGCGCCTCCATCCTTCAGCAATGCGGCTTGCCCGCCGATGCGCATCTGCTGCTCGGGCTGGGGCGGCATCACCCCGAAAAGCGCTGGACGATGATCATCGACGCGGTTGAACGTGCCGGGGCGCGGCTGCCCGTTGGCATGATCCTGCTGGGCACGGGCATCGAAAGCAAGCGGATCGACAAGCGCATCGCGGGCAGCCCGCATATCCGCATGTTCCGCCCCGTTTATGATCGGCAGCGGCTCGCGCGGATCATGGCAAGCTGCGACGCGCTGATCCATGGATCGGAAGGCGAGCCGTTCGGCCTGGTCGCTTCTGAAGCGATGGCGGCGGGCCTGCCGCTGATCGCGCCCGATGAAGGCGGCGTCGCCGAAGTCGCCGACCCCCATTGCAGCGAGCTTTATCGCGCCAAGGATGCCGAAGCCGCCGCCGACGCCATTTGCCGCCTGTTCGCGCGTGACCCGAAGCTGCTCCGCCGCGCCGCGCAAGTCGCCGCGCGCAAGGTGCGCACCGATGTCGAGCACGCGCTTGACCTTGTCGCT